>NZ_JAPYKW010000001.1:0-300000 GCF_036632095.1 Chlamydia sp. 04-14 | reverse complement strand
TTTACATTGTTTCTGCTAGCTACAGAGACAAGTAGGGTGCGAATAGCTTTAATTGTGCGCCCCTCTTTTCCGATAATTTTACCAATATCGGGCTTCGCAACTGTTAATTCGTAGATAATCGTGTGGGTGCCTTGAACTTCTTTGATGTGCACTTCCTCAGGGCGATCTACAAGGTTTTTGATAATATAAGCTAAAAAGTCTTTCATAAAGTAATCCTATAACTAAATTCGCGTTATCTGCGGGAGAACGGTAAAAAAATCGAACTCAGATTAATTTAATTTTAATTTGTCTGTTAAAATAATCAAACTTAATTAATGATCGATGTTTATTTTATAATTGATTCAAATAATTGTTTGTTGATAACAGTTTTACTATTATGAAATTCTTTTATTATCAAGATCTTCATATCTCGGGGCAGTTTTGTTGTTAGGTTTAGATGTTTACGTGTCTGCGGGTGGATAAAATCCAAGCTATAGGCGTGCAATTGTTGTTTGTCAAGACCATAACCGGCGTTTTTAGAGGGTGATCCATAGACAGGGTCGCCTAAGATTGGGGTATTTAGATACTTCATATGAACCCTAAGTTGGTGAGTCCGTCCTGTTTCTGGATGTAGGAGTACTAAACTTAATTTTTCATTATAAGCGAGTACCTCACAGTGAGTAACGGCTTCTTTCCCTATGGGAGAGACAGCCATTTCTTTGCGCTTACTGTGGTGTCTGGCCAGTTTTGTTTGGATTTTAGCAACGGTTGGTTTCCCTATACAAATAGCTAAATAGCTCTTTTTCAGCTGCTTAGTTGCAAATAGCTCGCTATAAATTTTCTTCGCTTGTCGGGTTTTCGCTGTCATTAATAACCCTGAGGTATCTTTATCTAATCGATGGATAATCCCGGGTCTCCAAGGTTCCTCAGGAAACTCTTGTTTAAGGCGTTCGCCTATTTCATGAAGCAAGGCATGAACAACTGTCCCTTTAGTATGTCCTGGAGCAGGATGAACCACCATATCTCTAGGTTTATTTATAACGAGAATCATCTCATCTTCGTATACCTTATTGAGAGGTATAGCTTCAGGAATCAGCTCTAAAAGTTCTTCTTTCTCTTCGATTACAATAGAAACAGAATCTCCCGAAACTAATTGTGTCGAGACTTTCGTTTGTATCTGCTCATTAACTGTAACGCGTTTATCTAAAATATGTTGTTGATAAAAAGCACGAGAATATTCTGAATTTTGAGAAACCAAGAATTTATCTAATCGATCGCGATTAGTTTCATTAACAATAAAAGTAAGAGAGTTATTTGATTTCATTGCAATGAGAGGCTTTTTTATTAAAACATTTTAAAATAAAGAACCTTATGGTTCTAGAGAAAAGCTATTGAAAATAGCTTTATTAATAAGTCCTTATAGAAGGGTTATTTAATCGATCCGGAGGAAGATAATTCTATTTTATGAATATTTTTTACGAAGATTTATCGTTTCACAGGAGTAGTTTTATTATCTTTAGAAACTATTTATATTTAAAAATTTAATTAGCGGATGCCGTTAATTCGATTTGTTTAAACTGCATACAAGCTAGAAAAGTAAGCGCGTCAATAGACGTACATAAGAATGTATGGGTAAGCAGGCTAGATACATGGTTTATCGATTTTTCCCACTCCTCGGCTGAGCAAGGGAAACGAGAGATCTCTTTAGCAAGATAGTAAGTATCATTGTAGGAGATGAGAGAAAGGTAGAGCTCTTGATTTAAAAACGGAGCCCAACGTTTTGCAGAATTTAAAAAACGGGAGGTATCTTCTTCATTGAGAGGTAGGGCTAGAAAATAGGTAATTCCCATACTACTCTTTATAAACAGAACGCATTTTCTTAGATGCTTTCTGAGCGCGATCCATCTCTTTATGAATATTGCCAAAAGAAGAAATAAGAATAGATTGGATAAATTTGTCGTACATCTCTTTTCCTTTTTCTTCTCCCATTTTTTGAATGAGAGCTAGTCTTAGCTGATCTAAGGTGCGTACAGGACCTTCAAATGTCATATTTGTTGGCGATAGATATTCGGGAGTATTAATCTCTTTTGCTGGTGAAGTTTCTTGAGTCTCAGCTTTTTTGATATTGATGTAACGTGGTTCCATAACCCTACAGACCTTGATGCCTAGCTTAATTATGTATTTTACTACGCAGAGAAGTTATTTTCTATAATCATAAAATAAAAAGTTTCAAAAAATAGAAAATTTTTTGTTTTTGATTATACTAAAGTTTGTTGTTTAAGAACTGATTTCTTTTGTTTAGAAAATGATAGAACTTCTGTTTTTCTTTTTCCAAGCTCGCCGTATTTTGCTAAAAGACCTTTGAGATATTTGATTGTGAATTTCTTCATATTGCTCAGATCTTTTTCTACAGCCGTTTGTTTTTTTTCTATTGCTGCAAGGTCTTTAGTATAGTTACTTTCATTAAAGCAGAGGATTTTCTTAATAGCTAATGAAGCAAGCTGTCCCGTGGCTTGCTTACTTGGAATCTCAGGTAAGCTAGAAAGGAAAGGTGCTAAAGAATTTAAAACAGCTTCGTGGAGATCTTCCTGAGAGACTTTATTCCCTAATTTAGAGAGGTTTTCTCTAACTATGTCATAGAGACGATGCTTAATGAAAATGTATTCTAAAGACTTGTAGTAATGTTCTTGAGAGAGTTCATCATGAAGTATTTGGAGCTCTTTTTGTAAATACCCTTCGAGAACTTCTGTATGGAGTCTTAGGATTTCAGAAACAGATGTTTCTACAGGTTTATTATTATAGATAGCTGTAGGTTTTGATGTAAGGACAACCTGGCATTCAGTGTGTTGAAATAGGGGCTCAAGGATATCTTTAGCATAAACTCCTTTGGGGAGTTTTATTTCTATATGAGGTTGGTCCGTTGAGAAATCTTGAATTGAATCAATTTTAATTACACCGCGTTTTGCAGCATTTTCTATAGAGCGAATTAATGTCTCTGTTGTTGTTGAAGGGCAAATTTCTTTTATGATTAGAGTTTTTTGATCCACGGTTTGAATAGAAGCACGAATCATTATAGAACCTAATCCATCTTGATATTCTGAGGCGTCCATAACGCCTCCCGAATAGAAATCAGGAAACAGATTAAATGAACGATTATTCAAAATGGCAATTTGTGCTTCTATAAGTTCGCAGAGATTATGTGGGAAGATTTTCGTTGTCATGCCTACAGCAATTCCCTCAACACCATGGAGTAAAAGCAGGGGAAGCTTTGCAGGAAGAATATCAGGCTCTTTTTCTCTTCCATCATAGGAATCATGAAAAGACATTAAATCTGTATTAAATAGAATCTCTTTAGCTAGAGGACTAAGGCGGGCTTCGATATAACGTGCAGCAGCGTGAGGATCTCCCGTTAGAGGATTTCCAAAATTTCCCTGCATATCGATCAGATAACCCTTATTTGCTAAAATGACAAGAGCTTCAACAATTGGAGCATCTCCGTGGGGATGTAATGCCATAGTGCGCCCAGCAATATTGGCAACCTTGTGCATTTTGCCATCGTCCATACGAAATAGAGTCCAAAGGAGACGTCGTTGTACGGGTTTAAGGCCGTCAAGAATATGGGGAATGGCTCTTTCTAAAATCACATAAGATGCATAGTGCATAAAATGCGTTTTAAAAAGATCTGAAACATCATGCATAAACTACAAGTTGGTAATAAGGTTATCCATAATAAACTGTTTTCGTTCTTTAGTGTTTTTCCCCATGTAAAATTGTAAAAGGGTATCTAAAGAGTCTAACGAACTAATTGTTACAGGAGTTAGGCGCATATCCGCGCCAATAAAAGTCTTAAATTCTTTAGGAGAAATTTCCCCTAAACCTTTAAATCTTGTTACTTCTAAATTAGCTTCCTTTTTTCCTAGTTTTTGTATTGCCTGTATTTTTTCCTGATCTGAATAGCAATATAGAGTTGTATCTTTGTAACGCACCTTAAATAGAGGTGTTTCTAAGATAAATAGATGATGGTTTTCAACAATCGGTAAGAAGGTTTTTAAGAAGAATGTAATGAGTAAATTGCGAATATGCATTCCGTCCACATCAGCATCGGTAGCGAGGATAATTTTATTATAACGCAAATGTTGCGTACTATTTTTCGTAATTCCTAATGCGGTGGCCAGATAAAATAGTTCATCATTTTTATACATTTTTTCTTCTTCCAAAGAAAAAACGTTCATAGGTTTTCCTCGAAGTGAAAACACAGCCTGTGTTAGTGGATTTCTTGAAGATAAAATAGAAGCCGAAGCAGACTCTCCTTCTGTTACGAAAATAGAGGAAGCCTCGCCATAAAGGGAACGTTCATTATAGTGAAACTTACAATCACGAAGTTTTGGAATTTTATAATGAAGCTTCTTTTGCTTGTCTTTAAGATCTTGCTTGATGAATTGAATATTTTTACGAGTTTTCTCATTCAGCTTAATCTTATCGAGAAGAAGGTCTGCATAAGGTTTATTTTTTTTGAGCTCTTGAATAATAGCACTTTTAACATCCTTAATTATTCCTGAGCGAATTTGCGTATTTCCAAGCTTATTTTTTGTTTGAGATTCAAAAATCGGTGAAGCAATTTTTATTGCAATGCATCCTACTAGACCATCACGGACATCATTACTTGTAAATGTCTTTCCAAAATACTCATTAATTCCCTTAACAATAGCCTCTTTGAAGGCTGTTAGATGTGTTCCGCCATCTATAGTTTCCTGACCATTAACGAAGGAGAAATAACGTTCATTATGTGCTTCTAAATGAGTAAATAGAAAGGATAATTCAGAATTTTGAAATGCTATAGGAGGATAGAGAGTTTCTTCAGGAATTTCTTCTTTAAATAGGTCTTGAAGGCCTTGTTGTGATACAAAAACTTCATTATTACAAATTATTTCAAGGCCGGGATGTAGATAGGTATAACGTCGAATTTTCTTTCTTAAGAACTCATCATTGAAAGAGAAATTGATAAAGATGGTTGGATCTGGAGAAAAGGTGATTTCTGTTCCATCAGGATCTTTTGTAGATCCCTGGCGAGAATCTTGTAAAATGCCTTTGCAAAATGTTGCGAGATGATATTTTTTTTTACGTATAGAGCGCACTGTAAATGTCTCTGAAAGGGCATTCACAGCTTTTAGCCCAACACCATTTAATCCTACAGAAAAATGGAAAACATCTTGAGTATACTTTGCTCCTGTGTTGATTTTAGAGATGCATTCGATCATTTTTCCTAAAGGAATTCCTCGACCATGATCACGCACAGTTATACTAGTGGAATCAGCACAAATGGAAATGGTTTTCCCATGTCCCATGATAAATTCATCAATCGCATTATCTACAACTTCTTTAAATAAAGTGTAGATCCCATCTTCAACTTGAGAACCGTCCCCTAATCTGCCTATATACATACCCGCACGTAGGCGGATGTGTTCTAAAGAGGCTAGAGAAACAACACTAGCTTCAGTATATGTTGCCATATTTTCTATTCTTCTTATTGCATTCTAGGGAAAAGACTTATATTAGAATTTTATTGCACAATGCTAGAGTAAACAATTTAACGATTAGCCATAGCAGTGCTATGAGTATTTCTCAATACCGGCTCTGTTTATTGTTAGACTCAAAGAGATCTAAGCTCCTCTCCTAGAAGATTTGCCAGATTACGACATTTCTTTTTCTCAATCAAGATAGACGTAATTCTTAGACTAATGTTCAAGATTTTGATATTTTATAATTCTTTTTCTAATTTCAGTTTTAAAATGGGCAATATTTTCATCTTAGATTTTATCTTATGAGATAGTATTTTCTCCGAGCTAGATTAGCAATGTGTAAATTAGAACATTGAAGAATTAAGGGAATCAATTAAGGATTATCTTACATTTAAGATGGTGGCGTGACTCCATCATATTTTTGTTTTTTATACAGAAAATACAGTTTGAGAATGGATAAATAGATAGCATCTAATTTTATCTTGGGCTATACACCTAGATTACTTTCGTTCTCAATTCTCTATTATTTTTCTTGTATTTAGAGAATAAACGGAAAAATTACTACAACGTGCTTATGGTCTTAGGAGTTGTTGGAATTAGCTATCGAGAGGCTGCTTTAAAGGAAAGAGAAGCAGTTATTAATATCTTAAAGGATTTTGAAGCTAATTCGTTATTTTCTCAACGTTTTTTCGGTGGTGACGGATCTTTCGTTTTACTACTTACATGTCATAGAGCTGAAATTTACTATTTTTCTAAAAGCAATAGTAATGTTCAATCAGAGTTGCTTTCGCGAATTTCTGCTTCGGGAGCACGTCCCTATTGTTATCAAGGATTAGCATGTTTCACCCATTTATTTACTGTTACTAGTGGTATGGATAGCTTGATTTCTGGCGAGACTGAAATTCAGGGGCAGGTGAAACGTGCTTATATTAGGGCAAAAACAGAACGAGAATTACCTTTTGCTCTACATTTTCTATTCCAGAAGGCTTTAAAAGAAGGAAAGGATTTTCGTTCTCAAGTTTCTTTGTCTTATCCTGTTGTAACAATAGAGTCTGTAGTTGAGGAAACTCTAGACTTGCATGGTAAATCAACAAAAGACAAACTTTTATTCATCGGTTACTCCGATATTAATCGGAAGATCGCAAACGGGTTGAGTGCGAAAGGTTACCGAAATCTAATTTTTTGCTCTCGAAAAAATATTTCCATGCCCTACGATACAGTGGCTCGTAGTCAACTTTCTTTTAGGGAACCCTATGATGTCATTTTCTTTGGATCTTCGGAATCAGCTAAAGATTTTTCCGGATTGTCTTTAGAAAGTTTGGCAAGCATTCCAAGCCGTGTGATCTTTGATTTTAATGTTCCTCGTACTTTTACTTTAATGGAACGTCCAAAAGATATCGTATGTTTGGATATGGATTTTATTAGCGAGCGTGTGCAGAAGAAACTTCAATTTAGTAAGCAATGTACAAATAAAGAAAAACCATTTTTAGCTCTAGCAGCAAGAAAACAATGGGAAGTTTATGAAAAAAAGTGCTCACATATATCTTCGAGCCAGGTTCGAGCTTCTCGTCCTAAGCTGTTGATTCTTTAGCCTCTAATTCATCTCTTGACATATACAGCTATCGAAAATACTCTAGGCTTTCATCGTTAACTGCGATGGATTTGTATGCAAGTGTGGTCTAGTACTGGCAGATTGTAGTTGATAACAAGTGCAATAAAAATCAGCCCGATTTTTCTTAGGTCTTTTGTTCTTTATAGTGAAAAAGATGAACAAGAAAACGAACATGATATTGTTTATAGAAACAAGAAATCGTTTTTATTTTTAAAGTTTGTATTGGCATAACTCGATTTAAAGGCTGAAAAAGCTAAGTCTAGAAAAGAGGTTGTCTAAATTTTCGATGAAGAAGAGACAGCCGTTCCTGTATAGGAAGAGCGTGCATGTTGGAGAAATTGATAAAAAATTTTGCCACGTATATTGGTATAACGTCAACCCTCGAATTCGATGCTGATGGAGCATATGTCTTGCCTATAAGTGATCTTGTCAAGATACGTGTACTACAAAATGCAGATAATGAAATTGTATTTAGTGCTTTCTTAGGGGAGTTGGCTCCTTCTGCGGATACGAATAAAGTATACTTACAAATGATGGTAGCGAACTTGTTTGGTAGAGAAACAGGAGGTAGCGCTTTAGGATTGGATTCCGAAGGCCATGTTGTCATGACACGTAGAATTCCCGAAGAAGTTTCATATGAAGATTTTGCTCGTTACATAGAGAGTTTTATGAATTTTTCTGAAACCTGGCTAGAAGATTTGGGACTAAATAAAGCACAACAAGGACAATAGGCAACAGGGGTAGAAAAACATGGGTGCACGTTTAATTATTGATAAAGGCCCGTTGTCAGGATTTGTTTTAGTTCTTGAAGAAGGAACAAGCTGGTCAATAGGAAGAGATGATGCAACTAGTGATATTCAGCTAGAAGATCCTAAGCTTGCGGATACTCAGGTTGTTATAAGTAAAGAGGCAGGTGTTTATTCTGTCACAAACTTAGACAGCACACATCCTGTTACTGTAAATGGAAAACAAATAATAGAGACGACATCTCTACAAAATGGTGATATCTTAACGTTCGGTAGCAATCAATATTCTTTTTTCACGAATGAATTTGATCCTGAAGATGTTGTTTACGATTTTGACTTTTCTTCAGAAAATACAACTAATGTCTCGCCTGAACCTGCCGATAGTAAAAAGAAGACGAAGAAGAAAAGCAAGTCTTCACAAGATAATGGAAAAAAGCCTTCTTCTTCAAAACAGCAAGATTCTTCCGATACTTCTCCTACTGATAAAGACAAAGAACTTGCTGAAGCTTTCTTAGCTTCTGCAAAGTCAGAGAAGAAAACTTCCGATCAAAAGGTAGATATAGATACGCTACCTGATTCCGGAACAAAAAAGAAAAAATCCCCATTGGGGGATGTAAAAAATACTGAAACCCAGCATGCTACTATGGAAGAAAACGGAGCTTTGCCTAATCAAAATCAGCAGCCGTTGCCAGATTCTGACCCTGAGAACCAGGAGCAGTCTCCAGAAGGTAATCGGCCTAAAGAAGGTGAGCCTGTCAAAGAATCTCCCGCTTCTAAACAAGAAGAAGTAACTCCCCAAGGAACTACAACTGATGAGAATCAGGATGTAGAAGAGCCACATGACGACAAAGAAACTTCTGAAGAAACGACTGATAACAAAGAAGAAGCTGAAGAGAAGCCCGAAGAGGAAAATCAGGAAGAGAACAAAAAAACTGACAAAGCTGAAGTCTTGTCTCCGTTTAGCGTACAAGATCTCTTTAGATTTGATCAGGGTATTTTTCCTGCAGAAATAGATGACATTGTTCAAAAAAATGTTTCTGTAGATCTTTCTCAGCCCTCACGCTTTTTATTAAAAGTATTAGCTGGAGCCAATATCGGTGCAGAATTCCACTTGGATACGGGAAAATCCTACATTCTAGGTAGTGATCCTGCGTCTGCAGATATTGTTTTTAATGATCTTAGCGTCTCGCATCGCCATGCAAAAATCATCGTAAGTAACGATGGTTCTATCATGCTGGAAGATCTAGGAAGTAAAAACGGTGTAATCATTGAGGGGAAGAAAATAGAGCACAGCTCTACCCTAAGTTCTAATCAAGTTGTTGCTCTAGGAACAACTTTATTCTTGCTGATAGATCATCTTGCTCCTGCAGATACGATTGTAGCTTCATTTGCTCCAGAAGATTATGGTTTATTTGGGCGTCCTCAAGATGCTGAAGAGGTAGCTGAGCAGGCCGCTCAGGAAGAAGAAGAAAAACGTAAGCGAGCTACTCTCCCTACAGGATCGTTTATACTTACATTGTTCATTGGTGGCTTAGCTATACTTTTCGGTATAGGCACGGCTTCTTTATTCCATACGAAAGAAGTTATCCCTATCGAAAATGTGGACTTTCAAGAAGACATCGAACGTGTAGTAAATACATTTCCGACAGTCCGCTACACATTTAATAAAAATAACGGTCAGCTCTTTTTAATCGGACATGTAAAAAACAGTATTGATAAAAGTGAGCTTCTCTATAAAATGGACGCTTTGTCTTTCATCAAATCTATTGATGACAACGTTATTGATGATGAGGCTGTCTGGCAAGAAATTAACATATTGTTATCAAAAAGAGCAGAGTTCAAGGGTGTAAGTATGCACTCCCCGGAACCTGGTCAGTTTGTGATAACAGGATATCTAAAGACAGAAGAGCAGGCAGTGTGTCTCTCTGATTATCTTAATGTGCATTTCAATTATCTTTCCTTACTTGAGAATAAGGTAATCATAGAATCGCAAATGTTGAAAGCCATTGCTGGTCAACTTTTGCAATCAGGATTTGCAAATATCCATGTAGCCTTTGTTAATGGCGAAGTTGTTCTTACCGGTTATGTAAATAACGCGGATGGAGAGAAATTCCGTTCTGTTGTTCAGGATATCTCTAGTTTGCCTGGCGTACGCCTTGTGAAAAACTTTGTTGTTTTGTTACCTGTTGAAGAAGGGATAATAGATTTAAATTTGCGGTATCCTAGCCGTTATCGTGTAACCGGATATTCAAAATACGGTGACGTAAGCATTAATGTTGTAGTCAATGGTAGGATTTTGACTCGTGGTGACGTTATCGATGGAATGACGGTAACAAGTATTCAACCGAACTGTATCTTTTTAGAGAAGGAAGGGTTGAAATATAAAATCGAGTACAATAAATAGCTAATGTTAAGGCTTGTTAATTCTTTTGTATTTAGGAAGAAATACTATGTTTAATATGGAAAATACAGCTGCTAAAGAAGATAAATCTTCTCATCAGTTGTTTGATTTAGAGAAAGATATGCAGGATCTGAGTAAAGCTCAGGAGATCAAAGCTAATGTGCAGGATAAAGTGCAAAAATTGAACGCTTCTCTTCGAGAAGGTTCTGATAAAGCATTTTTTGAGAAGCAACAAGCATTGTTAGCAGGATATCTAGCCCTTCAGAAAGTTCTCGGGCGGATGAACCGCAAAATGGTTTAACAGACTAGATAAGTGGAGAATTTATGAGTAGTGGTAGCGGGAGCAGTTGCTCAGCATTTAATTTTAATGACATGCTTAATGGCGTATGTAAGTACGTCCAAGGTGTGCAACAATATCTAACAGAATTAGAAACCTCAACGCAAGGTACCGTTGACTTAGGTACGATGTTTAATTTGCAATTTCGTATGCAAATTTTATCACAGTACATGGAAGCAGTATCCAACATCTTGACAGCAGTGAACACAGAGATGATCACTATGGCAAGAGCTGTTAAAGGAAGTTAATAAACTAAGAGAAGGATCATGGCAGATTTGGAATTATTTAAAGCAGATTTTGCGTTGTTGTTTGAAGCTGGCATGTTGGCCATCAAACAAGGTGATGAAGAAAGCGCGAAAAAGCTTTTTCAATCTTTACAAATCTTAAATCCTGACCATTATGGTCACGAATTAGGATTAGCATTGATTGACCTGCATAAGATGGAAATTTTTGCTGCAGAAGAGCGATTAAATGCTTTAGCGCAAAAAGAAGTTGATAATTGGAGCATTAAGTCTTTCCTTTCTCTAACACACATGATGATCGTTTTGCATCAAGGGAGTTCCTTCGAAGTGCGTCGTGAAAGCTTGGAAAACTGCTTAAAATTAGCAGATCAGGTGTTAGAAAATTGTGAAATAGAATCAACGAGAATTCTTGCCCAATCCGTTTTAGACTGGCATGATACTCTAGTAGCTAAAAGTGGTGGACCTTTAGGTTAACCTATTTTTTGGTTCTAAATAAAATACACACGGTTGTTGTCTTATGATAGATCCTTTGCAGCTTTTCCCGAAGCTAGACTCTGATAAAGAAACAGCTTCTATACAAAAGCCTTCAGGAACTCCTTTAGCGAGCGAGCTAAATAAGGAAGTTCCTGCATTTTCTTTAGGGATGTCCGCGGATGCACTTAATAAAAATATCGAGGATGTAAAACCTAATCCTATGGCGATGATGCAAGATAGAAATTCTAACATCATCGATCCTGAATTAGAAGAAGCCTTGGATTCTGAAGAGCTCAAAGAACAAATAAATAATCTAAAAGAACGTTTATGGGACGCACAATCAACCTTACAAAACCAAGATCAAAATAAATTATCTCCTGAACATTTTGAAGCTGTTAGTGTGATTATCGATTTAATCAATGGAGATCTCAGTGATATAGCTGAACATACACAGCAAAGCTTACAGAAAAAGACGGAAGAAGAAAGTGATTCCGTTACACGTAAGATGATCAATTGGGTTTCGTCAGGCGAGGAAGTATTAAATAGAGCTCTTCTGTATTTTTCTGATAGAAACGGAGAGCGAGAAAATTTAGCCGACTTTTTAAAAGTACAGTACGCTGTTCAAAGAGCAACGCAAAGAGCAGAACTCTTTGCTAGTATCGTAGGAACTACGGTAAGTAGTATAAAAACGATAATGACCACACAATTAGGTTAACATGGACGAATTGACGACAGATTTTGACACCCTCATGTCGCAATTAAACGACGTACATTTGACTACAGTCGTAGGTCGTATTACTGAAGTTGTCGGTATGTTAATCAAAGCCGTTGTTCCCAATGTTCGCGTTGGGGAAGTGTGTTTGGTTAAACGACACGGTATGGAGCCCCTCGTTACTGAGGTTGTCGGCTTCACACAAAATTTTGCTTTTCTATCGCCATTGGGAGAGCTTTCTGGGGTTAGCCCTTCTTCAGAAGTTATCCCAACTGGTCTACCTTTGCACATCCGTGCAGGTAATGGTCTTTTAGGGCGTGTGTTAAATGGTTTGGGAGAACCTATTGATGCTGAGACAAAAGGACCTTTAGTTGATGTTAATGAAACCTATCCTATTTTCCGTGCTCCACCTGATCCATTACATAGGGAAAAGTTAAGAACAATCTTGTCCACAGGCGTGCGATGCATCGATGGTATGCTCACAGTAGCTAGAGGTCAGCGTATAGGAATCTTTGCTGGAGCGGGAGTTGGTAAATCCTCACTTCTAGGGATGATTGCTAGAAATGCTGAAGAAGCTGATGTTAACGTGATTGCTCTCATCGGAGAGCGGGGCCGTGAGGTTCGTGAGTTTATCGAGGGGGACCTTGGAGAAGAAGGAATGAAACGATCTGTGATCGTTGTTTCCACATCAGATCAATCATCACAATTGCGATTAAACGCTGCTTATGTAGGTACTGCTATAGCAGAGTATTTCCGAGATCAAGGAAAGACCGTGGTTTTGATGATGGACTCTGTAACTCGATTTGCTCGAGCATTAAGAGAAGTAGGATTGGCTGCTGGAGAACCTCCTGCTAGAGCAGGATATACACCTTCGGTATTTTCAACCTTACCTAGATTATTAGAACGTTCTGGAGCTTCAGATAAAGGAACCATCACAGCATTTTATACTGTGCTTGTTGCCGGAGATGATATGAATGAGCCGGTCGCCGATGAAGTTAAATCGATTCTTGATGGCCATATTGTCTTATCTAACGCTTTAGCACAGGCGTATCACTATCCTGCTATTGATGTTTTAGCATCAATTAGCCGTTTGCTAACAGCAATTGTTCCTGAGGAACAAAGGCGCATTATAGGAAAAGCCCGTGAGGTATTAGCAAAGTATAAAGCAAACGAAATGCTTATACGTATTGGAGAATATCGCCGGGGTTCCGATCGCGAAGTGGATTTTGCTATAGATCACATAGATAAGTTGAATAGATTCTTAAAGCAAGATATCCATGAAAAGACTAATTACGAGGAAGCTGCGCAACAACTTCGGGCAATTTTCCGATAAGATATTAAGGGTAAAATGCCGTGCCTAAATACCCGTTAGAGCCTGTTCTAGCGATTAAAAAAGATCGTGTTGATAGAGCGGAAAAAGTTGTTAAAGAAAAGCGTCGTCTTTTAGAGATAGAACAAGAGAAATTAAGAGAAATCGAAGCTGCTCGTGACAAAGTGAAAAATCACTACATGCAAAAGATTCAGCAATTGCGAGAATTGCTAGATGAGGGCACAACGAGTGATGCAGTTTTACAGAGAAAAGCTTATATTAAAGTTGTTGCTGTGCAACTAGCTGAAGAAGAAGAAAAAGTTAATAAACAAAAAGAAAGTGTTTTAGCAGCTTCCAAAGAGCTGGAAAAAGCAGAAGTTAATTTAGCCAAACGGCGAAAAGAAGAAGAAAAGACGCGTTTGCATAAAGAAGAGTGGATGAAAGAAGCTCTAAAAGAAGAAGCGCGAGAAATAGAAAAAGAGCAAGATGAAATGGGACAGCTACTTCATCAGTTGCGCAAGAAAAAACAACGTGAATCGGGGGAATCTAGTTCATGGAATTAAATAAAACATCCGAGTCTTTGTACAATTGCAAGACAGATCGCCATTCAGTACAACAGGACGTAGGTCCGGAGCCTAAAGATAACCGCGACGTTAAAGTATTTTCTTTGGAAGGCCGCCAACAATCAAAACAAGAGCGTCAGGATAAAGTTTCCAATAAAGGTTCTCGTCAAGAATCTCGAGGAGCTGATGATAAGCATGTAGAAGAGAAAACATCTGCTGTATCTTCTAAAGAAGAAGATAAAGAAGACGGCGATGGCTTCATGGCTTATGACAATCCTACAGCGGGAATGGCATTTGTAGATGTCGCCGCTCCTGTTTCTAGTGAAGTAGTTGTAGAAAGTTCTACAGTAGCTGTTGCTAGCGCAGATTTACAGTGGGTGCAGGAAGTTATTGCTAATACTGTAGAATCTATGATGGTTGCTGATGTTAATGGTCAGCAGTTAATCGAATTAGTTTTAGATACTGAAGGTAATGTTCCTGAAATTTTTGCAGGTGCAAATTTAACATTAGTACAATCTGGAACAGACCTTTCTGTAAAATTTTCTAATTTTGTAGATAATGCTCAGATGGCAGAAGCAATGAATCTCATTGTGAATAATCCCTCTCAGCTTGCTGGTTTAGTAGGGGCATTAAAAAATCGTCATTTGAATTTGACAGAATTGACTGTTGGATCAAGTATTGTACAATTGCCAACTGTTGAAGAGGTACAAACACCTCTACATATGATTGCTGCTACAATTCATCAAAGAGATGAAGAGAAAGATCAGGAAGGAAAAGATCAGCAGCAACAACAAGATCAAGAACAAAACCAATATAAAGTTGAAGAAGCACGTTTATAAAGGTGATTTCTCATGGCAGTAGCAGCGGAGCCTAGCGCTAGTTGGTTAAAATCTAGAAATGATTTTCTAAGTTCTTTAGTGAAAACGGAAGAAGGGATTTCCCTTCCTTCCTTTCCTAAAGATCTGTGCCAACGTAGGTTGAAAGAAAAATTTCGTTTAGAAGAGACAAGTCTTACTATCCAACCTCGAGGCTCCCTCTCTGCTGCTCAGGCTGTTCAAGATTTTGGAACACATCTTTTAGTCCAATCGTTTTTAGCACAGCCTTTAGATCCCGGAACCTTCTTCTTTGTTACTTCAGAAGCAGATCTTCAATCTTTCATGGTTGCTGTATTTAATGATTCTAGTTTAGCTTCCTATTTCTATGAGAAGGATAAACTATTAGGGTTTCATTACTACTTTTGTGCCGAGCTATGTAAGTTACTCCAAGAATTAGCTTGGTTACCTTCATTATCTGCTAGAGTTGTAGGAGATGCACGATTTTCCAGTAAGGATCTCCAAGGATCTTATCAAGCTGTAGATATCACCTGTGGATTAGATGGGAAATATACGCGTTTCCGTTTACTTTTCCCAGAAGCGGTATGTGATAGCTGTAAACAATTTCTTTCTGCATCGGATCAAAATTTTGATATTCATCAATTAGATCCTACACCTTTGACGATGTCTGTAGAAGTTGGTTATTGCCAATTAACACAAGAGGAATGGCAACAAGTTGTACATGGTAGCTTTATCTTGTTAGATAGTTGTTTATATGATCCTGATACAGAAGAGAGCGGCGGCTTGCTTACTATTCAGGGACATCAATTTTTCGGTGGTCGTTTTGTTGATCAAACTTCTGGAGAATTTAAAATTACTAGCTATCCAAGTTTACAACAGGAAGAACCCGCTGAAGAAACACCAGAGGCGGCTCTACCCGCAGCACCTTTACCAGGAAGCTGTAAATTAGTAGCCGAAGCTTCTAGATACTCATTAACTGTTGAAGAGTTTTTAAAACTTACTCAAGGCAGTATCTTAAATCTCAATGGTATCCACCCCTCCCGAGGTGTGGATTTGATCCTTAATGGAGCAAAAGTAGGGAGAGGAGAGATAGTATCTTTAGGAGATGTTTTAGGAATTCGAGTCCTAGAAGTATAAACGCATAATTGTCTCCTATGGATTGTCAATCCGAAATACCTTCTCAAAATCAGGTAATTGGTGAATATCACATCAAACAAATCCTGAGTAAGAAAGAGGGCAGCGCGGTATATCAGGGTTTACATCCCGATACTTTACAACCTACAGCTATTAAAGTTCTTGCAACACCTTTGCTTGCTGATACATCACGAGTTCATAACTTCTTAAAGGAAGCGCGAATTGTTGAGCAAATCTCACATCCAAATATTGTTAAGTTATATCAATATGGACAATGCAGGGAAGGTCTGTACATAGCTATGGAATACATTCAGGGAGTTTCTCTCAGACACTATATTCTCTCCCAGATGATTCCTTTATCACGTGCTATTGATATTATCTTACATATTGCCCAAGCTCTTGAATATCTACATAGCCGGGGTATTCTCCATAGGGATATAAAACCCGAGAATATCCTTATGACATCTCAAGGACAAATCAAGCTTATAGATTTTGGTCTTGCTGTGTGTTCTATGGATAAGGATACGCATTCTGCATGTCTAGGGACGCCGTCTTACATGAGTCCTGAACAACGTCAAGGAGATAAGATTTCTGAGAGTTCTGAAATCTATGCTTTGGGCTTAATAGCATACGAATTAATCTTAGGGAACCTAGCCTTAGGTAAAGTCGTTTTATCTTTGATTCCAGATAGAGTAAGTAAGATCTTAGCAAAGGCTTTACAACCTTCTCCTAAAGATCGTTATGGATCCATGAAGGAATTCATCGCAGATTTACATAGATATCGTCATGGCGAAGATCTTCAAAAAGATATGCGCAATAAAGATCATACCGCAATGGTGAATGATCAGCTATATCATCAAAGGTTTTGGTTATCTCCTTTGGAAATTGTTACTCCTGAATTTCTATCGGTTTCTGTATATGAACGCGGATATCCCACACATCCTCATGTATACTATGAAGCTTATATGAGTGAGGATGCTTTTAGAATATGGTTTTGTTATAGTCTTTCAGGAAATCCAACTTTAGTATTAACTATTATGAAGAGCTTCGTAAGTCAATGGGGTCATGAAGATAACATTAGAAATACGATTCGCAAAATCCATAGTGAGTTAATGCGTATAAATGTTCCTATAGATGCAAAGGGAATTTCTTTAGTTTGCGTAACTATCCCAAAAGAAAAAAAGGAACTTTCTTGGATTGCTTGTGGGAAAACTAATTTCTGGTTAAAAAAACAAGGAAAGGTTCCTCAGAATTTTGCTACTTCGTCCTTAGGTCTAGGAAAAATTAGTTCTTTACAAATTCAGGAAACCAAGGTTGCATGGGAAATAGGTGATGGAGCAGTATTACATACCTTACAGGCAGACGATTCCATGTCATCTTTACATAGTCCTTTATTCACAGAGTTGAAAGATAGAGGACAAACAGCTATATTCTGCCCAATAGAGAGCGTACAGTACGGGATATTAGAAAATCATGACGGAAATCTTTGTCCCTCAACACTTATCAGCTTAAAAAGAATCCGGTGAAAATAGTGACGTCGAACATTGGAAGAAAGATCTTACAGGTCATAAATAAGAAAAAAGGAAAAATCGGAGTACTTTCTGTTCTGTTTTTCTTTGACCTGGTTTTACTTGGTGTGAATTCTCAAAAACCACCAATTAATGAACCAAGATCTCGAGCTAAAAACTCCCAAACTGACGAGAACAGCCAAATTGCTGCCTGTCCTAAAAACATAGTCAATAAGACATCAGCAAAAAAGTCTGATAAGCAATCTATTGCTAAAAACTTACCTCAGAATCAGCCGCGTCATTTTAAGAAATCTACACAGACATTCTCACCAGGATTTTCTGAGGGCTCACCATTTGCTAAGCCTGAAATTAAAAAACGTCCTCTTGATAATCGTTATACTCAAACTGGCGTGAAAAAAACTCCACGTTTCCTTCCTAAACAAGAAGAAAAAACGGAAGTTGTCGAAGAGAAGAATGAAGAAGCTCAAATTTGGGAAGATAAGCGTGCTTATGCTAAACGTGCTGTAAATGCTATAAACTTTAGCGTAAAAAAGCTTGTTGAAGAAAGCGAAAATAAGAGTTCTCAAGAAGAAAGCTTTAAAGTTGATAATAAAGCAACATCTTCACAACCGTTGAAAACAAAATCTCCAGATAAGAAACCCTCTATTGATAAGATAGCAATTCACTCTGATTCCAACAAAGATGATGAGCAAGCTCCTTCTCTATTGAAAGGGAAACAAATTACCTGCGCAGATCTTAAAGATAATGGCTATACTGTAAATTTTGAAGATATCTCTGTTCTTGAGCTTTTACAATTTGTAAGTAAAATTTCAGGAACAAACTTCGTTTTCGACAGTAATGATTTAAATTTTAATGTAACAATTGTTTCCCACGATCCTACATCTGTAGACGATCTTTCTACGATCCTTTTACAAGTCTTAAAAATGCATGACTTGAAAGTCGTAGAACAAGGAAATAACGTTCTTATTTATCGTAATCCTCGTCTTTCTAAATTATCCACTGTAGTTACCGACGGTTCTGCAAAGGATAATTGTGAAGCCGTTGTGGTTACCCGTGTATTCCGTTTATACAGCGTACATCCTACATCTGCTGTAAATATCATTCAGCCTCTACTTTCGCATGATGCTATAGTAAGTGCCTCAGAAGCTACACGCCATGTTATTGTTTCTGATATCGCTGGAAATGTTGAGAAAGTCGGAGAGTTACTAGCAGCTTTAGACAGTCCTGGAACATCCGTGGATATGTCAGAGTATGAAGTGCGTTATGCAAATCCTGCTTCACTAGTGAGCTATTGCCAAGACGTTCTTGGTGCTATGGCTGAAGATGAAGCGTTTCAGATTTTCATTCAGCCAGGAACAAATAAGATTTTCGTAGTTTCCTCGCCTCGCTTAACTAGCAAGGCAATACAACTACTAAAATCATTAGATGTTCCAGAAATGGCACATACGCTAGATGATGTCACAAGCCCCGCTGCAGCTTTAGGAACATCAGGAGCCGCAAATCCTAAAAGCTTACGCTTCTTTATGTATAAGCTGAAGTATCAAAATGGTGCGGCGATTGCTCAAGCAATTCAAGATATTGGATACAATCTCTATGTAACAACAGCGATGGATGAAGATTTCATCAATACGCTAAACAGTATTCAATGGCTCGATGTTAACAACTCTATCGTTGTTATCGGAAATCAAACGAATGTAGATAAAGTTGTCAGCTTGCTTAACGGTTTAGACTTACCTCCAAAACAAGTCTATATCGAGGTGCTTATCCTAGAGACTAGCCTAGAGAAATCCTGGGATTTCGGAGTTCAGTGGGTAGCACTTGGAGATGAACAAGGTAAAGTTGCTTATGCTTCAGGTTTGTTAAGCAATACAGGTCTTACGAATCCTGCAAAATCTACAGTTCCTCCTGCAAAACCCTCTCCAGGAGATATCCCATTACCCACACCTGGTCAGTTAGCGGGAATTAGCGATATGATGTATGCATCCTCAGCTTTTGGCTTGGGGATCATAGGAAACGTTCTTAGCCATAAAGGGAAATCTTTCTTAACCTTAGGGGGACTTCTCAGTGCTTTAGATCAAGATGGCGATACCGTCATTGTTCTTAACCCAAGAATTATGGCTCAGGATACCCAACAGGCATCTTTCTTCGTTGGTCAGACAATTCCTTTCCAAACGACGAGCACCATCATTCAAGAGACGGGAACTGTTACACAAAATATCGAGTATGAAGATATCGGTGTTAACCTTGTTGTTGCTTCAACGATCGCTCCGAATAATGTTGTTACTTTACAAATAGAACAGACGATTTCTGAGCTACATTCTGCTCAGGGGACTCTTACACCTGTAACAGATAAAACATACGCAGCTACTCGCTTACAAGTTCCTGATGGATGTTTCTTAGTAATGAGTGGTCATATCAGAGATAAAACCACGAAAATTATTACGGGAGTTCCTCTGCTAAACTCTATACCTTTAATTCGAGGTTTGTTCAGCAGGACAATAGATCAAAGGCAAAAACGCAACATCATGATGTTCATTAAGCCTAAGGTCATTAGCAGCTTCGAAGAGGGCACAACATTAACAAATAAAGAGGGTTACAGATATAACTGGGAAGCTGATGAGGGATCTATGCAAGTAGCACCACGACATGCTCCTGAATGTCAGCACCCTCCCGCATTACAGGCAGAAAGTGATTTTAAAATGCTAGAAATAGAAGCCCGATAAATGCTATATAGAAAAAATAAGATGATATTCTACGCCATGGAATAGCTTCTGACTCTGTTGTTTTTCAGGGGGAAAGCCAAGAAAACATCATCGGCCGTATGATTGTTGTTTTCTTGGCTTTTTTATTCCCCAACTCTATACTTACTCCTTCTTTTTTTTGCCTAAATAGCTCAGTTGGTAGAGCAACGCATTCGTAACGCGTAGGTCGTCGGTTCGATCCCGGCTTTGGGCAAATATAGTGAAAAATATTTACAGAAAATAAAAAGAACGTTTAGCGTTTCTCTTTATTTCTTAGTAGAAAAGCATAAGAGATAAGAACTTATAGAAAGCAAAAACTTCTCATAATTGTCATTATGAGACTTTGCATTTTGTTTTCTATTTCAGAAGTATTTCTTGGCCTATTTCTATAAAGAATATCCCGTATTTCTAGATGGATATCGTGAAAATCAATCCTTATCCAAAAGATACATTAGGGAAAAAAGGGCAGCTGGCATGTCCTAAGAGGCGAGAGACTTTAGGGAGAGTCGTCCTCAGAGCTTTTTAAGAGCTCATCTTAAAAGTATGTCAGGGCTTTTAATTTTTGGCCTTAGGGGGAAACATTGCTGCCCTCCTATAACCTGTGGTAAGGAGGGCATTAAAAGCCGACGGGAGATAAACCTTCCGCAAGTTTCTTTAAAACATCTGCGCGTAATTGCGTGATTACTTCCTTTTGCAGATTTTTATTGTTTTCAGGTTGTTTTGTAAGTGCTAAATGTCCACGACGTGCTTGCCAGAAGACAGGATTCCAAATAGGACTATTTTCAGCACCACGGATCCATCCCAGGCTGATCCCTAATTGAATCCAGCTTAAAGCATCTAATGTTTCCTGAAGGTCTAAATGATATGAATGCGTAAGTAATCCTAACGCACGTAAAATATGATTTTTTAATTCTCCAGCATTTTGTTCAGTATGTTTCTTTTTTGCCGATCCCTCCGCAACAGATATTTTTGAGGACCATATTCTCAATGATGATAGGATTTGCTCTTCAGTAAGCCCTAAAGAACACTTATTGGATAATACGAGCATGTTCCCAATGTATCCTGGCGTTGCCGGGAGCATTCCTGAACAAGATACCTCTGTATCTTCATCAATAATATCATTTAATTCCTGAGAATATACCAATGCAGGAGCATGCAAGAAACACTGACTTTTTAATCCCGTACCACATTCTCGGGGATTTGTAGTTAGAAAACCAAAATCTGAAGAAAAAGCAAATTCCAACTTCTCATTTAGGTAAGTATCTAACCGCACAAGATGATCTAAAGCTTTTTCAGGTTCAGATGTAAAATCTATAGTATGGAGAATCAAATGATCTCGGAAATTTATAGCCGCTAAGATAGTTCCAGAACGGTTTACAATAAGAGCTTCACCTTCGGGATTCCCCGTGAGATCATAGGGAAATAGAAAATGCTCAATGAGAAATTCTTTTTGCCAGGCAGGAGCATCTTTAAGAGGTAAAATTAGAAACTCATCAAAACCTTCAATATGGTTGAAATGCGAAACTATAGCCTCTAAAATTTCCTGCTTTTTCTCCCTAGATAAACAAGGAAGAAACTTTGCTATCGAAAGATTCCTAGATAGTGAAAACGTCGTTATAGGCCAGGTTTTATTTATAGAAGGGGCGTCTTTCTTACTAGCAAAATTAAGAAGTAAATCATTGGGAAGAATCATGCGAATTCTGATTTTTTAAATGATTAATCTGATCTCGTATTACAGCAGCTTGCTCGTAATCTTCACGAGCTAACGTATCCTGAAGAGCCTCATTTAAAGCTATTAATTTAAGAAGGGGATTCATACTCGCCGCTTCTCCAGGAGCACGACCAATATGCAAACAACCACGACTATTGTCAGAAGTTGCTGATGAGAAAATAGCCTTAGTATGCATTAGTTTCGCAATAAGCTGTGTTTTGAAATTGGTATAACACAAATGACAACCAAGTTGCTGATCTTCATCAGCAGTTGGTTTCCATACGGTTTTACAATTACCACACTCTAAAGTTACTGAAGATCCCGAAGCACCTACAGTAATATTATCACGACTATAGTAGTGACTCGGACAAGGACAAGACTCACATACATAAGAACGTAAGATCTTATCCTTATCTACTTCAGTATAGCAAATTGTCGCTGGCTTTTGACAGTGATAACACTGATGGGGTTTAGAAGTCGCCATGGAGATCTACCATTAAAGCCAAATACTAATACACCCAGTACCAATAACAAAAAAGTGACAAAGGAGAAAAAGGTTTTTTTAAAGAAATGTAAAAGAACCAAGAATAATCAACTGGGCCTTGAAGGATTTGAACCTTCGACCCCCTCATTAAAAGTGAGGTGCTCTAACCGCTGAGCTAAAGGCCCGAAGTTTACTTGGTAATTTTACATTTTGACCCCAAGGGGATTCGAACCCCTGTTACCGGAATGAAAATCCGATGTCCTGGGCCAGGCTAGACGATGGGGCCAAGACAACTACAATATTACTAGTTCTATTCCTTTAGAGCAATCTTTTCCTCTCTTTGTTTCATATGAAAAACCAAAGAAATAGAGGTAGATAAAGACTACACATAAGAAACAGAGCTTATCATATTGACGAAAGATCCGCTTCTTTTTGCTTCGTAATTTCGTCAATTTGCTTACAGAACTTATCTGTTAATTCCTGGATCTTCTTCTCCATTCCTTTAACAGCATCTTCTGTTAAGTCAGAATCTTTTTTTAACTTGTCGTTAGATTCCCTGCGGATATTGCGAATAGTTACTTTCGCTTCCTCAGATTTACGACGCAACTGCTTGATAACTTCATTTCTGTATTCCGCAGTAGGCTCAGGAATCTTAATACGTACTATCGTTCCTTCTACATCAGGCTGTAAATTTAAATTTGCAGCAATAATACCCTTGGATATAGCGGAAACATTATTCGCATCATAAGGAGAAATGACTAACTGACGCGTATCAGCTACAGAAATAGAGGCCAAATCAGATAGCCTCATTGTAGTTCCATAGACATCTACAGTCACTGTTTCTACTAAAGCAGGATTAGCCTTCCCTGTTCTAAATGATCTGACTTCTTTGTGGAAAAATTCCAAAGCAGCAGCCATTTTCTTTTCAGTATCAGTTAGAATGGACATGCTGAGAGTCTCCACAAATTAATGTTCCAATATTCTCATCGAAAATAGCTTGCTCTAAAGAATGCTTAACAAAGCTAAAGACACGAATAGGAATATTAGAATCCATGCATAAAGATACAGCAGAGGCGTCCATAACCCCTAATCCTTGAGATAGGAAATCCTTATAACTAATACGGTCGTATTTTACAGCATCTGTAAACATCCGAGGATCTTTATCATACACCCCATCAACATGCATAGTTGCTTTAAGCAGAATGTCCGCCTTCAACTCACAAGCACGTAAAGCCGCTCCTGTATCCGTTGTTAAATAAGGCGAACCTGCTCCTGTTGTGCAGATTAAAACTTTGCCTTGGCTTAAAGCCTCAGCAGATTTTTGAGGAGTGTATAAGTCTGCTAATTGAGGACAAGAAAGCGTAGAAGTTAATAAACAAGGAATGTCATCAGCTTTTAATGCATCTGCTACAGCCATACCATTAATTAAAGTAGCTAGCATTCCCATTTGGTCTGCAGATACTCGATTAATTTGTAGTTCTTTTTGCTGAGCAAGACCCCTTAAGATATTTCCACCGCCTATAACAAGAGCTGTTTCGATATCACAATTGCGTACAGCACGTAATTCTGCTACTAATCTGGATAAACGAACTTCATCAATTCGGTTTCCACTATCTGTTGAGAGAGATTCTCCAGAAATCTTAAATAAGACTCGTGTTATTCGCTTAGACATATTTCCTCTCGCTTATTAAGCTCCTATTTTCCATAAAATGAATTCCTTCACTTCGACGGAATTGCCACTAGTTTTGCTAGCGTCATCAACCAAACCTTGAATGGTTATATCAGGATTTTTAATGAAGGCTTGTTCTAGTAGACAAACATCTTGGAAGAATGTTCCCAATTTGCCGCTGATGATCTTATCAATAACAGCTTGGGGTTTTCCTTGTATTTGAGAAGAAATTACTTCTTTTTCTCTTTCTAAAGCATCCGCAGGCACACTCTCTTTATTTAAAAACAGTGGTTGTGCCGCTACGATATGCATGGAAATATCTTTAGCTAGATTTTCTTGATCAGCAACTCCAGAAAGAACAGTCACGGAAACAGCTTTACCATTACCGTGAGAGTAAATGCCTATGCTTTCTTCCGTTGCTTTTGGTAAATACTTGATTCTGCTAATACGGATATTTTCTCCAACAGTTTGCATGGTTACAGCACGTAACTCATCAACTGTAAGAGAAGAGTCTTGAGATGAAGGAAGTTGTAGCAATGCATCAACATTGTCTACTTTATGATTTAAGACATCCTCAATAAGCCCATCAACGAAAGAGCGAAATACCGAGTTATTAGCTACGAAATCTGTTTCTACGTTGACTTCAACAACAGCAGTGCCCCGAGCGTCGCTCTTTGCTGCAATGACACCTTCTTTTGTTTCTCTGTGTTCTTTTTTGCTCGCAGAGGCAAGACCTAACTTACGTAAGTAAACTACAGCTTCTTCAAGATCCCCATTGCATTCAGCTAAAGCTTCCTTACATTTGGTTAACCCTACACCGGTTTGTTGTCTTAAGAGTTTGAGGGTTTCCATTGAAAAGTTGCTCATTAGTTAGCCTCATTACTGTCGTATTTTTTTGCTAATAGATCTTCTTGACGATTCTCATCACCCGTTGCGTAGATATCGATCTCTTCAGAAGTATCTTCAGTGTTTAAAGCTTTAATTGGGGAAACAATCTCGATACCAAGTTTTTTCTTGGTATTAACGATATTGTCTTTAATAGAGCTAATAATTAAACGGATGCTTTTTAAAGAATCGTCATTACATGGAACAACATAATCAATTGGTGTTGGATCACAGTTAGTATCAACTAATGCTAATACGGGAATACCGAGTTTTTTAGCTTCTGCAACAGCGATTTTTTCATAGCTAGGGTCAACAACTATAACCAAACCAGGAATCTTTCTTAGGTAACGGATACCTTCCAAGTTTTTCAATAATTTTTGATGACGCTTAGCAAGTAAAGCAATTTCTTTTTTTGTTAAGTAAGAACTATTTTGAGTAAGATCTTTTTCGATTTTATCCAAAGTTTTGATGGAATTTCTGATAGTGGTCATGTTAGTCAACATGCCGCCTAGCCATCTCTCAGCAACAAAGTATTCGCCAGCTTCTATAGCAGCTTCTTTGATAACACATTTGGCTTGTTTTTTAGTTCCTACAAAAAGGATAGGTTTATTCTCTTTAATGACCTTACATACTTGCGGAAGGGCACTACGTAATTGATAAAGAGTTTTTGCTAAATTGATGATGTAAAGACCGTTTTTCTCCTCAAAGATGTAAAGTTTCATCTTTGGGTTCCATCTTCGCGTTTGGTGCCCGAAATGAGCGCCCGCTTCCATTAAGTCTTTAACTGAAAGATTGCATAGTGGTTGTTCTTCCAAGCTTTGTACCTCTATTTCTTGAATATGTTAACAATGGCATCTTGATCCAACGTCAAGATTTCAGTCTTGGTGACGTTTAGAAAAGCGCCCGATCAGAATCGAACTGACACCGGTAGCTTGGAAGGCTACAGCTCTACCATTGAGCTACGGGCGCGTACTAAAAAGGAGATGTTAATTTAATAAAGCTTTTTACGCAAGATTGTAATCTCTAGGTCTCTAGCTTCTAGAAAATTTTAGATATAAGATTAATTCTTATATGAATGGATTTTAGAAAAGAGATTTGAAAACAGAAGGGGGGCTATAAATAAAAAAATCAGAACCCAGATGCTCCCAGGTTCTGATAGCGGGACAAAAAGTTAGGATAGTATAAACTAAATCCTTAGAATCTGAATTGAGCGTTCAAATGAGCAGCTCTTTCGTTGATTAAGCGTGCTTCACCAGTGATTGACCATTTGTCAGCATCGATTAAAGTTGCACCAACAGCAACGCCACAAGCTTTTCTAGACTTCATTTTGTTAATTTGCATAGAAACAATTTGCAGGGAATCAACAAATTTATTGCTATTGTCAACAGTTGTAGCTTCCCCAAGAAGAGTTGGGTTCCAAGTTGTCAATTTTAAAACAGCAGCAGCCAATTTAGGTTGGGCAATGCGGATAGTATCGGCATCAAATGTAGCTCTTGACCAGTTGACTCCAATATATGGAACAAGCATATTCAATCTGTAAGATAGGGCCATGCCTACTTGCCATTCATGATACTTGATTGTTGCAGATTTAGTATCTGTAGCAGCTTCTGTTCCAGCTGTTAAAGGTAAAGGGAAATTAGATCCTGTTCCTTTATAACCTCTAGGCTTATGAATCACAAATTGTGCCGGACTAGAAGTTACGTTGAGCATTTCTACTTTAGGGTTAGACTGAGCGTATTGGAACTCAGCTCCTAATGTTGCACAGCCACATTCCCATAAAGCTCCACGGGCGCCAACGCTCCAAGAGAAGGTTGTGTCAGTATAAAGCTCGACAACACCTTGAGTTAATCCTACGTTAGGGAGTTGATTTTCAAGAGTGGATCCGGAAAGACCAATCAAACCGACAAGATTAAATGCTGCAGCGCTAGCTTTGAAGTAGCCATTAGAAGCTCCTAATGTGCAGAAAATGTCGAAGCGATCCCAAATATTTAATGCTAGAAAAGCGGCATTTGTGAACCATTCAGCATCTTGCATATGTTTGCCGTAAGCAATATTCGCTCTATCTTCAGCCGCTGTATATGTAGCAGCTGATGAGCTTGTCGTAGGAATTTTACCCATTCCGCTGATAGTTTTATTAACATCAACTTTTAATACACGATCGAAAACATAATCTCCGTAGTATCCTGCGCGGATGCTAATAGCATCACACCAAGTAGAGCAAGGATCACAAGGATCACCTGAAGCACCTTCCCACATAGTGCCATCGATTAATAAACTTGGTTCAGCTGGATTCCCTACAGGCAAGGCTTGTAAGGAGAGAGCGGAACCCGTAGCGGCAAACAGTAATGCCGATTTTAAGAGTTTTTTCATACTCACCTCTAAAGATTATGCTTAGTATCTTTTCTTTTTGTGCTCGCTATTCTAATTTGCTCTTCTGGCGGCACCACGTCCAAGTTAAAGCCAGACAAGATATCCTGTAGGCAATTAATGGCTTTGAGGAGTGTCTTGCAAGTGAAAACAGCCTTAAGCATGAACATACAGTTCATTAATCGAAAACATAACAAACTTTTCTTATTATAGTAAAGACGATAAGAAAAAAGACTGTTTTCAGGCATAGATTTCAAGCGATAACTCCTTATATCTGCTAATAAGTGAGCTAATAGATTTTTGTACACACTTTTATTTCTTATGCCACTTAGAATAAGTTGGAATTGCCTTCACAGAAGAGTGTAAAAAGGCTTTCTTATATCTGAATCCTTACGCATTCTTTTTTATTTTTGCAAATAAAACAAAGCAAAATTATTTAATAAAACATTAAAGTTTTTGATGATTTTCATTTTTATGTTTTATTTGTAATATTTTGATGTTTGCAAAAAATGCATTTGTTTTATCCATTATTACTCCTTGTAAAGCTCAGTTTGTAACTAGCCGAATCTCTTGCCAGACAATGGTGGAGACCCTACTATTTGTTTTATGAAGCCTCCTAATAAGCGTCGTTCTTATCTTACAGTTCCAGAAAAGACCAACAGGCTATTATCGGGGATTATCGTAACATTGGCGATAATCGCTGTACGTTTGTGGCATCTTGCTGTTGTTGAACATGATCAGAAATTAGAAGAGGCTTATAAGCCGCAGATGAGGGTGATTCCTGAGCTTGTTGAGCGTGCAACGATTTGCGATCGTTTTGGCAAAGTATTGGCAGAAAATAAGATGCAATACGATGTCAGTGTGGCTTATGGAGCTATTCGTGATTTGCCATCCAGGGCTTGGCATGTTCATGCAGATGGCACTCGCGAGCTTATTCCTGTTAGGAAAAACTATATCACGCGTTTAGCGGAACTCCTTGCTCAAGAGCTACATTTAGATAAAGATGCGATTGAAGATAATATCCATGCTAAAGCTTCTGTATTAGGTTCTGTACCATATTTAGTTCAAACTAACGTTTCTGAGCGTACATATTTAAGATTAAAGATGATGTCGAAACATTGGCCTGGCTTACATGTAGAGCCTACCGTACGACGTTATTATCCTATGGGAAAGATGGCCTCGGATATTTTAGGTTATGTGGGACCGATTAGTGCTCAAGAGTATAAGCGAGTAACACATGAATTAAGTAAGTTGCGAGAATGTGTTCGAGCGTATGAGGAAGGTGAAGATCCGAAATTTCCTGAAGGTTTAGCAAGTATAGATCAGGTGCGTTCTTTATTAAATTCTTTAGAGAACAATGCTTATAGTTTAAATGCTTTAGTTGGGAAGCTAGGCATAGAGGCCTGTTGGGATGGGAAATTACGTGGTCAATTAGGAAAGAAAACTGTTCTTGTAGATCGCCGTGGCAACTTCATTCAAGGTCTTAATGAAATAGCTGCAACTTCTGGTAAGAAATTGCAGCTAACACTGTCTACAGAGCTACAGGCATTTGCAGATGCTTTACTTTTAGAGCATGAAAAGACAGAACAATTTCGTTCGACACGATCATTAAAGAAACAAAAGTTTCTACCTCCTTTATTTCCTTGGATTAAAGGAGGAGCAATTATTGCTTTAGATCCTAACAGTGGTCAAATACTGGCCATGGCATCATCTCCACGTTACCACAATAATGACTTTATCGATATGAGGATAGGATCGGATTCAGAAGCCAGATCCGAAGTATATCGTTGGTTAGAAAATACTGAACATGTTGCAGAAGTGTATGATAGGAAAGTTCCTTTACGTCGTGAAAGGAGAGATTCTCTTACGGGTCTATATTATGATGAGGAGCTTTCTCTTACCCTTGATTATTTCTTGGATTTCATTTTACCGAATACATCAGAGCTTAAGGTAGTTATTAAGCGTTATGGGACTGTAGAGAATGCTATCAAGCTACAAGAGAGTGTGGAGAGTTTATTGAATATCTTCTCTTATTCTGAGGGACATTGTTCATGTTCTTCCATAATTGATGCGGTATTTCCTTTTGAACAAGAGCATATTACTATAGGGAGAGTCATTTCTATAAAGCAGCAGCAATGGATAAGCCGTTGCTGTAAGGACTATGAGAAAGAGATAGAAGACATTAAGAAAGAGCTTGAGCCATTTTTTTCTGAACTTCCAGCAAATTACGATAAGCTTTTGCTTATAGATCTATTTCAGATGGTTATCGATCCTTCGAGAATTCATCCTGAGTTACTTTCATCTGTAGGATCTCTTTCTTTATCAGAATTTTTCGAATGTCAGGGACATTATGTAGCTTTGCGTAGTGCGTTTTCTAAGATCGTAGAAGACATTTTTACTGAAGTAGATTTCAAAGAGTGGAGAAAGCTCTATTTTGCAAAGTTTCTAGAGATTAAGCGAAAAGAGGAAAATGATAGGAAACAGCGTTACCCCACACCGTATGCGGATTATTTATTAGAGGAAAAACGTGTACAATATCAGGATTTCCGTCGTTGTTACCTTGATAAGTTTTTAGCGTATTTACTTTCTGGACAGGGGGAGACGGAATATCTAAAAGCTTATTATGAAGCCCTTTCCGTTTGGAAAGGGGAATTAGAAAATGGCGCGCATAAGGCGCTGCCATGGTATGAGCATTATGAGTTTTTAAAACAGAAGTTTTCTGATTCCTCAATTGACTTATTGCATTTGTTCTTATCCTTTAGAGAGTTTTCTGAGCTTCAGCGGCCTCTCTATGGCAACTATGCTCCGATGCTTACAAGGAACATTCCTCAAAAAGAACAAGATTTAGCCGCAGCATTTTATCCTACTTATGGTTATGGCTATCTACGCCCGCATGCCTTTGGTCAGGCAGCGACTTTAGGATCTATCTTTAAGCTCGTTTCTGCCTATTCTGTATTATCTCAGGAAGTGATGCGAGGTAACGATGATATAGACTATCTATCTCGTTTACTTGTTATTGTTGATAGACAGTCTTTTGGTTATGTAAGTTCTAAGCCACATGTGGGTTTTTTTAAAGATGGCTCCCCCATTCCTTCATTTTATCATGGGGGAATTTTGCCAAAGAATGATTATGCAGGGCGCGGACGTATCGATTTGATTGCTGCTTTGGAAATGTCTAGTAACCCCTATTTTTCCTTGCTTGTTGGTGAACATCTCTCTGATCCTGAAGATCTATGCCATGCAGCATCTCTATTTGGTTTTGGAGAAAAAACAGGAATAGGCTTGCCGGGAGAATATGCTGGTGTAATTCCTCATGATGTGGCGTACAACCGTTCGGGATTGTATGCCACTGCTATAGGACAGCATACTCTTGTTGTTACTCCTTTGCAAACGGCTGTGATGATGGCAGCATTGGTTAATGGGGGATCTCTTTATGTTCCTAATTTAATTTTAGGAGAATGGGATGGAGAAGAATTTATTGGAGCATCTTCTACAAAAAAACGCGATGTGTTTATGCCTGAGTGCATAACGAAATTATTTAAATCCGGTATGCATAATGTCATTTGGGGAAATTATGGAACTACAAGAAGTATTCGTGATCAGTTTAGCCCCGAATTATTAAATCGAATTATTGGGAAGACAAGCACGGCAGAATCTATAGTACGCGTAGGTTTAGATCGACAATATGGAAGTATGAAGATGAAACACGTGTGGTTTGCTGCTGTAGGATTTTCCGATGTGGAACTTACTCATCCTGATATTGTTGTAGTTGTCTATTTGCGTCTTGGAGAGTTTGGAAGAGACGCAGCTCCCATAGCTGTAAAAATGATAGAAAAATGGGATAAAATAAGAAAAAAAGAAGATTTTTCTCTCAATCAGTAAGGAATGGCATGCTTTTTGCTCCTGTAAAACACGAGGTCAACGAACTTGTGTGCCAGGAGAAATATTCATGGAAGAAGCTGCGAAACATCTAGCGAAAGAATTTCTCTGCTCAGGAATTAACTTCTTTTTGAGTGGGGAATATGAACAGGCAGAACGAAGACTAAAAGAAACTTTAGAGCTAGATCCTGCAGCAGCGCTAGCTTATTGTTATCTAGGAATTATTGCTTTAGAACTGGGAAGAATTCCTGAAGCATTAACTTGGTGCACAAAAGGATTAGAATCTGAGCCTGGTGATAGCTATTTACGTTATTGCTATGGCGTAGCTTTAGATCGCGACAATCGTTGTGAAGAAGCGGTTGAGCAATATCGTGCCTACGTGGTCTTGCATCCGGATGATGCTGAATGTTGGTTTAGTTTAGGAGGAGTTTACCATCGTTTAGGTAGATATGCAGAAGCAATAGAATGCTTCGATAAAATCTTAGATCTTGATCCTTGGAATCCACAAAGTTTGTATAATAAGGCTGTTGTTTTAACAGACATGGATAATGAGTCAGAAGCCATTACTCTATTAGAGACTACAGTAAGCAAAAATCCTTTGTATTGGAAAGCGTGGATAAAATTAGGTTACTTACTCTCACGTCATAAGGAATGGGATAAGGCTACGGAAGCTTATGAAAGGGTCGTGCAGCTACGTCCTGATCTATCCGACGGTCATTACAATTTAGGTTTATGTTACCTCACCTTAGATAAAACACGATTAGCTTTAAAAGCTTTTCAGGAAGCTCTCTTTTTAAATGAAGAAGATGCGGACGCGCATTTTTATGTTGGGTTAGCTCATATGGATCTTAAACAGAATCAACTTGCATCCGATGCTTTCCATCGTGCGCTCGGAATTAATTTAGAACACGAACGTTCTCATTATCTTCTCGGTTATCTTTATCATATGGAAGGGCAATCAGAGAAAGCAGAAAAAGAACTATCGTTTTTAACTATCAAAGATTCCATGTTTGCTCCGTTGTTACAGAAAACTGTATCTTCAGGTCAATTTGAACGTAGATTGGATGTGCTTCCATAAACAATAAGATTATAGATCACGACAAGTTAATTAATTTTTTCAAACCCATTGAGTTTCTGTGAGATCGAAAAAAATCGCTTTAAAGCAGAAACTTTCGGGACAAAAAAAATGGAACTCTTAAAATGGTTTTGTGTTTCAAGGCTTTATGTCTTTTTTTTGAACACAAAGTGTGATCTCTAAAAGAATGAACAATGTTAACATTCTTTTCTAAACAGGCGTGAAAGTCAAAGCTTCGCTTTTTCTTTCACGCCTTCTTTAATGCTTCGAAAAATATTGAAAATCTGTTAATCTGGTTAAGCCCTTGTGTGGTTTTACACAATGACATTACGTGCGCAGAGGCGGGGCATTATGAGCCAATCCATAGAAGATTTTTTACAGAATCATGAAGATTATCCTTACGGGTTCGTCACACCTATAGAATCGGAAGGATTGACTAGAGGTCTTAGTGAAGAGACCATTGAAAAAATCTCCCAGCTGCGCAATGAGCCTTCCTTCATTTTAGATTTCCGTTTAAAAGCTTATCAGCATTGGAAAAAATTACAGCAGCCTGCCTGGGCTAGACTAAACTATGGTCCTATTGATTATGAGGACATAGTCTATTTTTCTGCTCCAAAGCAAAAAAATCCTTTAGGACGTTTGGAAGAAGCCGATCCTGAAATCTTAGACACTTTTAAGAAATTGGGAATCCCTTTAGATGAACAAAAACGTCTATTGAATGTTCAGAATGTCGCTGTAGATTTAGTTTTTGATTCGGTGTCTATAGGAACAACATTCAAAGAAGCTTTGGATAAGGCTGGGGTAATTTTTTGCTCAATGAGCGAAGCAATTCGTGAACATCCCGAGTTAATAAAAAAATATTTAGGATCAGTTGTTTCTCATAGGGACAATTATTTTGCAGCTTTGAATGCTGCTGTTTTCAGTGACGGTTCTTTTGTCTATATTCCGAAGGGTGTGCGTTGCCCTATGGAGATCTCTACATATTTTAGGATTAACGATAAGGAATCGGGACAGTTTGAGCGCACTTTAATTATTGCAGAAGATGATTCTTTTGTGAGTTATCTCGAGGGATGTACAGCCCCGTCATTCTCTTCACATCAGCTGCATGCAGCTGTTGTAGAGCTTGTGGCGCATGAGCGGGCTGTCATTCGTTATTCTACCGTGCAAAATTGGTTTTCTGGAGACAAGAAAACAGGCAAAGGTGGAATTTATAATTTTGTAACCAAGCGTGGTTTATGCGCAGGATACAAATCAAAAATCTCTTGGTCTCAGGTTGAAGTTGGAGCGGCAATTACTTGGAAGTATCCTAGTTGCATTTTGAGGGGGAAAGAAAGCGTCGGGGAGTTTTACTCCATAGCTTTAACAAATGGCAAAATGCAAGCCGATACTGGGACAAAGATGATTCATGTGGGGGAAAAAACAACTTCGACAATAGTTTCCAAAGGTATCTCTTCCGAGGAATCTCATAATACCTTTAGGAGTCTTGTTTCTATTTCAGCGGGGGCTGTAGGAAGCCATAATTACACACAATGTGATTCGATGCTGATTGGACAATCGTGTGGAGCCTATACGGATCCTAAGATTACGGTAGAAAACTCTAAGTCCTCTGTTGAACATGAGGCAACGACATCAAAATTACGCGCAGATCAGTTAATGTATTTGCGTAGTAGAGGATTGAGTGCAGAAGAGGCTGTAAGCTTAGTAGTTCATGGTTTTTGTCGTGAGATTATCGAACAGTTGCCTTTAGAGTTTGCTCGCGAAGCTTCGAAATTATTGTTTGTTAAGTTGGAAAATAGCGTGGGGTAGTTGATGCTACATATACAAAACTTACACGTATGTTGTGAGGATATTAAAATCCTGGATAATTTAAACTTGCACATCTCTCCAGGAGAATTACATATTATTATGGGCCCTAATGGAGCAGGAAAATCTACCTTTGCTAAAGTGCTATCAGGAGATGATAGCGTCTCTATTATTTCTGGAGATATTAGCCTATTAGATCAGGATCTATTAGAAAAAGCTCCTGAAGAGCGTGCACAGATGGGATTATTTATAGGATTCCAGCAGCCTCCAGAAATTCCTGGTGTAAATAACAGGCTTTTTTTGAAAGATGCCTATAACGCCTGTAGGCGTTCTCGCCAGGAAGAAGAAATAGCCGAAGCTGAATTTGATATGCTTTTATCTTCTGTTTCCGAAACCTATGCATTTGAATCATTTGAGCATTTCTTAGAAAGAAATATCAATGAAGGGTTTTCTGGTGGAGAGAGAAAGAAAAATGAAATTTGGCAAATGCTTGTTTTAGAGCCAGAAATGATCCTATTGGATGAGCCTGATTCAGGGTTAGATGTCGATGCTTTAAGGTTCATATGTAAAACAATTGAGAAGTATCGCGAGCTTCACCCTAGAAGTGCTATTTGTATAGTTACCCATAACCCTAAATTAGGAAATCTTCTTCAACCCGATCACGTACATATCCTATTAGAAGGAAGGATAGCATGTTCAGGAGGAGTTTCTTTGATGCGAGAGCTAGAAGAAAAGAGTTATCACGAAGTATTGTCCTGCTCTTCTCGGGGGTAAAATGTTAAGTTTTTTAGAACATAGCTGTCCTATAGCTAAAGATTCTCCCGTGCATCAAGCAACGCGAGTCTGCTATGAAAAACATTTTCAATCCGAATCTTTTAAAGAGATTTTCCGTTCTTTTTCTTGGCTTAAAGATCTTGCACAATCACCGGAGAAATATCATATTGCTCATGGGGGATCTGAGACAGCGAAGCAACATTGGTTACATCATGAAAATTCCCTATCTTGTGAGTGTATTTTAATTAATGGTAAATACGAACCCTCTCTTTCTCAATTGCCCGAGGGTGTATTATCGATGTCTTTAAAAGATGCGCAATCTGTTTTCTCTACCTTTATTCAAAGATACGATGTAGATACACAGCCCCTAGCATTTCTTAATGCTGTATGTTCTCAGGAAGAAGGTGTGGTTATCTATATCCCTGAAGAATTTCAGGTAAGTGAACTGTTAAGTATTCGTCATATTTGTTTCCCAACATCTCAGGATGATCGGGTGATTTATTCACCAAAGATTATCTTAATTTTAGGAAAGCAATCTAGCTGTTCTGTTCAAATTTCTCATCATACTGAACGAGAAAGTGGTGTTGCTGAAAGCTTTGCTATTGTTAATGGTGTTACAGAAGTCTTTGTATCCGAGGGTGCTGAGTTGTCATTGACTATGCTACCTAAATACATTAACGAAGAAAGAATAAGCTGGTCGCATATAGCGACTATCGAAGAGCAAGGAGCGTGTTCTATAGCCCAACATCTTCTTGAAGATGCTGGAGGTTATGGTTGGTTTGACAATACTTTTTCTATGATAGGAAATAACTCTCATGGAGAATCTTTGGTCTCTGTATTGTCTCCGAAAAAGACGTGGGTAAGAAATCTTATGCATCATGATGCGGAGTCCACAACATCACGACAAAACATCAAATCGATTTTATATTCTGGCCACTTCCTTTTTGAGGGGGGTATTCATGTAACCTCTCGTGGAATCTTCACTGATGCTTATCAAAAGCATGATACGTTATTGCTTAGTGATAATGCTCGTGTAACAACTTTCCCAAGATTAGAAATTCTTACTGATGATGTTAAAGCGTCACATGGGGCTACTGTAGGACCGTTAGATGCTCGGCAGATATTTTATATGCAATCTCGCGGAATGACACGTGAGGAAGCTCAAAAGAAGCTTGTTCGAGGATTTTTATCTATAGAGCCTTCTCTGGAGCATTTCCCGAAATTATCTATGCGCATGCAACCGCAAGAAATTACTAAGGAGTACTCTATAGATGGTATATAGGATAAAAGAAGACTTTCCTATTTTTTCTAATAAAAAGCTTCAGGGGGAATCCTATATTTACTTAGACTCTGCTGCCACTACGCATAAGCCTAAAAAGGTAATAGAGGCTATTACCGATTTTTATAGCAATACCTATGCTACTGTGAACCGCAATGTCTACAGCTCTTCAAAAAACATTACAGAAGATTATAACGCTGTTCGTGGGAAGATACGTGAGTGGATACAAGCTTCATATAATGAGGAGATTGTTTTTACTCGAGGAACCACAGCGGCTTTAAACTTATTGGCAATATCTGCTAACGATGTTTTTATTCCTGAAGGTGGTGTTGTATTAGTCTCTGAAGCTGAGCATCATGCAAATGTTTTATCTTGGGAATTAGCTTGCCGTAGACGCGGATCTTACGTGAAGAAAGTAGCCGTCGATGATTCTGGATTTATAGATTTAGAACATTTGGAGACTCTGCTTAAAGCGGGGGCTTCTTTTGTCAGTATAGCGCATGTGAGTAATGTTACAGGATGTATCCAACCTTTAAAGCAAATAGCGCAGTTAGCTCATAGATATGGAGCGTATATTGCTGTAGATGGTGCTCAGGGAGTTGCCCACGCTTCTATAGATGTTGTCGATTGGGATATTGATTTCTATGCTTTCTCAGCTCATAAAATGTATGCTCCTACTGGATTGGGAGTGTTGTATGGTAAGAAAGAGCTTTTAGAGAAGCTCCCTCCTGTAGAAGGTGGTGGGGATATGGTTTCCATCTACGATAGTGAAAATCCAGAATATTTTCCCGCGCCGTTAAAATTTGAAGCAGGAACACCACCTATAGCTTCTATTTTAGGATTAGGAGCTGCTATAGACTATCTACAATCTCTACCGGATGCTTTATATCAGCAAGAGGAAGAGTTAACCCGTTATCTTTATAATGAGCTAATGACAATTCCTGGCATGCAGATATTAGGCCCCGGGGCAAATCAGCCGCGCGGAGCTTTGGTGAGTTTGAAAATTCAAGGTGCGCATCCTTTTGATATTGGTTGTCTTTTAGATCTTCAGGGAATAGCTGTACGTACGGGTCATCAATGCGCACAACCTGCTATGAACCGATGGAATCTAGGTCATGTTCTTAGAGTGTCATTAGGGATATACAATGATAAAGAAGACATCGATACTTTTATGTCTGCTTTGCAAGCTATATTAGCTAGAGTGCGCGCATAGTTTTATCTGTAGCTTTTTTGGAAATCAATACGTTCTTTTCTAGGGCGCCAGCGTAAATATGTCTGCTCATATTTATCCATTAACCAATTTTTAATGTATTGTGAACTATGGATGAGTTTCGGCAATGTATAGGCTGTATGTGTCATGTCTATACGATAGATCCCATGATTCTTATTTTTTCTATTTAGGGTGTTTCCTAAAACAAAAGAAAAGGGGTAGTGTTTCTTAACTACCTTTACACATGCATCATCATACTTTCCAAAGGGATAGAAAAATCCTAAGGGAGTTTTCCCAAGAGCTTTCTCTATAGAATATTTAGATAAGAAAATCTCTGTAGCAAGATAGGGAGGGGTATGTTGCAAATTGCGAATAGCAAATCCTGATGAAGCTAACTGTATATAGGGAGAGTCTGCAAGTATTTGCAATTCTTGTTTTGTACAAAATGGTTGATGAGCTGCAAAGACTTCATCTTGGAAAGCTAGAGTTTCTCTAGGAGATAAACGATGCTTAAGAGGAAGACAAGAAGCAGAGTCTTGGGCGACATACCTCCAAGCAATTCCAACAACAGCAGGGATATGATGAGCTTGTAGAAAAGGGAAAATATGGGAGTAAAAATCTATAGAAGCATAATCAAAAGTTAACATAAGGGATAACTTTTTGATAGGTTCTCCGGGGAGCACTAAAGGGTATGTTTGTTTAAGAAGTAATAAATACCTTTGGAGTTTTTCTAAAAGGCTAGGCTGTTTAGAAAAGAAAACCTGGCGAAAGGCTAAAACAATGAGCATGTGCTTGCCCTAAGATGCGGGTTTGTTATCCTCATGAGGATAGATAACTAAAGATCCCGAGAGAATTTTCGGGGGATGTTGGGAAGAGGGTTCTGTTACTGTCTGTGTAGAAGAAGGAGCTTCCGTCGTGGTGTTAGGGAGTTCTTGAGTGTCTACAGGAGATGACATACAGATCCTTAGTATAAATAGGTAGTTAGTGCTTTTTGCCAAAACGTTTAGTTAATGTCCACTCTCCATCTTTATAGAATTGTTCAAATTCCTTGAACAACGGCAAGGTTTTGAGTTCTTCAAAATCCGTTTCGGTATCTTGATTTAAGATTTCTTTGATTTCTATAATTCTTAAGAGAGTGAGAAAGCGTAAAGTGGGATAATCTTCAGAGGACGCTGCTAATTGAAGCAATTGGGAAGATTTCTCTAACGCCACTTGGTAATCTTGGGTAGCTTGAGCATCTGCGATTTCTTTTAATAAAACCTGAGCTGGGGAGGGCATGTGGAAATTGGCACCGCTACTATAAGCAAGCCCTGCGTAATAGGCACCGCGTAAGGGTTCATTATGGATGTAGAAACAGGAAGAAAGGAAACCTGCATAAGGCCTTACGGAATTTCCACCCATACGATAGGCGCGTTCTAACATTGGCAAGGCAGTTTTAGGAGGTATGAATCCCTGAAAAACTGCAGATTCTGCAGTTTTTGTAAGAAGAAGAATACTTTCGTGTTTTTCACGATCACTTTTTTGAAAGTTATAAACGATCTTCCCAGTGAGAAATATGGACAAAGTCACAAGGACTGTTAAAGTAAACGAATAGGAATAAACCCTTTTCCATATTGAGGATAGTAAGTTCTTCATGATTTTAGGATGTAAAGCGCTTAATACTCTCAGTGTATCTGGAAAAAAATTTTTCGTAAACTCCTTGATTTGAGATGTCCTAACAGGGAGAAATACTAAAAAAAGCACTTCACTTCTACAAGCTCTTTTGATAGAAAAACTTCTGTGATACTATTTTTCCTTAAAATAAATTGGGATAAATGCCATCTCTATGCCACTAAAAATGTTCCAGAGATGATAAGAAAATAGCAAAGGTAGTTTGTGAGTGGAATTATCAATAAAGATACGATAATAGAAGTGGCTATCGATAATATTCGAGTGAGCCCCTTTCAACCTCGTCGGATATTCTCTGAAGCAGAGCTTCAAGAACTAGTATCATCTTTAAAATCCGTAGGTTTAATTCATCCTCCCGTAGTTCGTGAAATTCGTAGTGGCGATAAAGTTTTATATTATGAATTAATTGCTGGGGAACGTCGTTGGAGAGCTTTACAGCTCGCAGGATACACCACTATTCCCGTTGTTCTTAAGCAGGTAATCGCTGATGATATTGCTGCAGAAGCAACGCTTATAGAAAATATTCAACGCGTGAACCTCAGCCCTATGGAAATGGCGGAAGCTTTTAAAAAGCTCATCAATGTTTTCGGTTTAACTCAAGATAAGGTAGCCCTACGTGTAGGGAAAAAGCGTTCTACAGTTGCCAATTACTTACGTCTTTTTTCCTTATCTGAAACGATTCAAAAAAGTCTTTATTTAGGGGAGATTACTTTAGGGCATGCTAAAGTTATCCTTACTTTAGAAGACCCTAAACTACGAGAAATTCTTGCTGAGAGGATTATCTCACAACGTCTTGCCGTTCGCGAAGCTGAACAAGAGGCAAAGAAATTGTTATCAGGCGAATCTATGATTTCTTCTTCCAAAGAACGTGTAAAAACACCCTTGGCTGGAAACTATCAAGATATGCAAGAGCGTCTTAGCCAGTCTTTAGGCTATAAGGTAACGGTAAAGTCTCAGGGTTCTCATCATAGTGTGTCACTACATGTTCAAGATGAAGAGCAGCTCAAGCAGCTAGAAGAGTGGTTGTTGAAGAAGGCTTAGTTTTTATAAAGAAGATCTCAGATCTTCTTTATACTTTCCTTTAAAGAATGCACTGATATGTGTGCTTATCTCCATCGGTTTGTTCTGGAATAGGCCCTTGAAGACAGGTTTTTTGTCTTTTAGGACAGCGATTATAGAAGACACATCCTGTAGGAGAGGGAATTTCAGAAGTATTTGTCTGGTATGCTTTTAATTTGTGTTCTGTACTGCGATTTTCTGGAAGATCAGGAAGCTGCGAGTTAAGAAGCATTTGAGTATAGGGATGCTTAGGATTTAAGAAGATATCTTCTGTAGCTCCCGATTCAACAATCTTACCTTTATACATAATGATCACTTCTGAGCAAAAAGAGCGAACAACAGCCAAATCATGGGAAATAAACAGATAACTCATCTTCAGCTCTTTTTGTAAATTTGAGAGCATATTTAGGATCTGCGCTTGCATCGAGAGATCAAGAGCAGAAACTACCTCATCGCATATAATAAGCTTAGGAGTTCCTAATAACGCTCTAGCTATAGATACACGTTGTTGTTGACCGCCGGAGAGTTGATGAGGATAACGGTAAAAATAATCTGCAGATAACCCCACAAGTTCTAGAGTTTCCCCAATTACAGAATGGAGTTTCTCTTTTGTAATTATGCGATGATGAATAAGAGCGTGACCTAAGCTATCGAAAATCGTTTTTCTAGGATTTAAAGAAGCTTTGGGATTTTGGAAAACCATCCGCACGTAGGAGCGCAGCTTTTTTAAATCATGTTTAGAATGTAGCTTGATAGGAGTATTGTTAAAAGATAGATAACCAGAGGTGAGCGACAATAGCCCGGAAAGTGCTAATGCTAATGTTGTTTTCCCTGAGCCCGATTCTCCAATCAAACCTACAATCTTCCCCGAAGGTATAGAAAAAGAAACATTGTCAATAGCCCTTGTTGCTATTGTCTTTCTTCGAAACCAACTCGAACGCTTATAATAATATTTTTTTAACTGATTGGCTTGTACTAAAGAATCACTCATATAGCCAGCACCTTACTTTATGCTCTTTGCTTACATTTTGAACTTCTGGAGCTTCCATTTTACATTTCCCATAAGCTTTTGCACATCTAGGATAGTAACAACATCCTGAAGGAAGAGCGCTATAGTGGGGAGGTTGCCCAGGAATAGCTGTAAATGTGTCATTTTGTAGTGAAGGGCGCGAGGCTAGAAGATCTTGGGTATAGGGATGGCAGGGGTTGTGAAAAATTTCCTTAGCAGGAGCATACTCTGCCATTCTTCCCGCGTAGAGGACGAGCACCTCGTCAGATGTTTCAGCAACAACACCCATGTTATGGGTGATAATCAACAAACTCATCCCTAATTTTTCCTGTAAGCCTTTTAATAGCTGTAAAATCTGGTATTGAACAGAAACATCAAGAGCAGTTGTTGGCTCATCAGCAATTAAAATTTCCGGAGAGGAGAGCAAGGCCATAGCAATGGAAACTCTTTGTAACATTCCTCCAGAAAGCTGATGGGGATAGAGTTTTAGACAAAGTTCAGGATTATGAAATCCTGTGTCTATAAGAGCTTGGATAATTTTCTCTTTACCCTCTTTATATGGAAGATGAAGATGCGTGCGGATAAGCTCCTGAAATTGTTGTTCTATGGTGAAAACAGGATTTAAAGAGGATTGGGGATTTTGGAAAATCATAGCAATTTTCGTTCCGAAAATAGATCTTAAAATTCCTCGTGGAGCTTCTAATAAATCTTTTTCATGGAAAAGAATTTTTCCTGATGCAGAAAATAACGGAGAAGGTAATAGCTGCATAAGAGCTTGAGCAGTTACCGATTTCCCCGATCCCGATTCCCCGATAATCGCTAACGTTCTTCCCTTGTGCAAATCAAAAGACAATGACTCAACAATGGGATAGCGTTCCCGACGTTTATTTAGGCTTACCGAAAGATCTTTAACTTGTAAGATAGGTGGACGAGTCATAAGTCATTTACAAGATCATTAAAGCACGTTATTATTGCTAAAAAGGTATTCTTATGCAAACCCTTGCTCGTCTGTTCGGACAGTCTCCTTTTGCCCCGCTACAAGCACACTTAGAAGTCGTAGCATTTTGCGTTCAGCAAATGGTGCCAATCTTCACAGCTTTGCGAGATGGGGATTACAAACAGGTACAAACAATAGCGAAAAGTATTTCTGATAAGGAATATCAAGCAGATTGTATAAAAAATGATATGCGCAATCACCTTCCTGTAGGCTTATTTATGCCTATATCTCGGGCGGGATTGTTAGAGATTATTTCTATACAAGATAGCATAGCTGATGTTTCCGAAGATGTGGCTATCTTACTTACTGTTAGACAGCTGCGTTTTTATCCAGAATTTGAGAAGATCTTTTTCCAATTCTTACATAAAAGTGTCGAAACTTTTGATCTTACTATGACGGTCATACAAGAATTCAATAAATTACTAGAAAGTTCTTTTGGAGGGCGTAAAGCTGATAAAGCACGTTTTCTAGTAGGTCGCGTGGCGAAGGCAGAACACGAGTGTGATGTTATTCAGCGAGAGATCATGCAAATATTCTTCTCCGATGAATTTACAATTTCTGAAAAAGAGTTTTATTTATGGCTGCAGGTAATTAAGCGTGCTGCGGGTATTTCCGATAGTTCGGAAAAACTTGCTCATCGAGTTAACATGACGCTGGAAGAAAAGTAATATTTCATGCTTGCCCTACTCATTTTTGTTCTCTTATGTGGTTTTTATACCTCTTGGAATATAGGAGCTAATGACGTTGCTAATGCCGTTGGTCCTAGTGTGGGATCCGGAGTATTAACATTACGTCAGGCTGTGATTATTGCCGCTATTTTTGAATTTTTAGGAGCATTGTTCCTCGGGGATCGTGTTGCAGGAACTATAGAAAGTCGCATAGTCTCTGTTTCAGATCCATTAATAGCTTCCGGAGATTATGTTTATGGCATGACAGGAGCTTTATTAGCGACTGGAGTATGGTTACAACTAGCATCGTATTTCGGATGGCCGGTTTCTACAACCCACTCTATAGTGGGTGCTGTGATCGGCTTTGGTCTTGTTCTTGGTAAAGGAACAGTGATTTATTGGGGATCTGTAGGGGCAATTTTAATCAGCTGGGTAATCTCTCCATTAATGGGAGGGTGCATTGCCTATCTGATCTTTTCTTTTATACGTCGAAATATCCTCTATAAAAACGATCCTGTAGGTGCGATGATCCGCATAGCGCCATTTCTTGCCGCTTTTGTCATAATTATTTTAGGAATAATTATTGTTTCTGGTGGTGTGGTTACACGTTTGCTGCCTCTGCCATGGGCTCTATTGTTAGTTTTTCTTGTGGGTGGGCTTGCTTATGCCATTATGTTTAAATATGTGCATACCCCACATTGTTCCTTTATTTGTAGTTCACCAAAATCGGGAAGTTTGCTTTGTCGTTTAAAAACATGTGGGGGAAACTACGGAAGGAAATACCTTATTGTAGAGAGAATCTTTGCCTATCTACAAATAATCATCGCTTGTTTCATGGCTTTTGCTCACGGATCTAACGATGTGGCTAATGCCATAGCTCCTGTAGCTGGAGTTTTACGGCAAGCGTACCCTCAAGTATATTCTTCTTATACGTTGATAGGACTTATGGCTTTCGGTGGTGCCGGATTAATTATAGGATTATCCGTTTGGGGATGGCGGGTGATTGAAACCGTAGGCTGTAAGATTACCGAACTTACCCCCTCACGGGGATTTTCCGTAGGGCTAAGTGCCGCTGTTACAATTGCTTTGGCATCAGCTATGGGTTTGCCCATATCTACAACCCACGTGGTTGTTGGTGCTGTCTTAGGGATAGGTCTTGCCCGTGGTATCCATGCTATTAATTTAAATATTATCAAAGACATTATCATGTCGTGGTTTATCACTCTTCCTGCAGGAGCGATACTCTCCATTCTATTTTTCTTTGCTTTAAGAGCGCTCTTCCAGTAAAAATAGGGAAATCATCTTAGATAGTTTCTCAAGGTATATGGATAGATTGACAGTCAGGGACCTTTCCCCAGAAGAAAAAAAGGTTTTAGTTCGTGTAGATTTTAATGTTCCTATAAAAGATGGGAAGATTCTTGATGATATCCGCATTCGTAGCGCTATGCCAACAATCAACTATCTACTGCAAAAACGCGCTGCTGTAATTTTAATGAGTCACCTAGGCCGCCCTAAAGGAACTGGTTTCGAAGAAAAGTACTCTCTTCAACCTGTTGTTGAGGTTTTAGAAGGTTATTTAGGACATCATGTGCCCTTAGCTCCTGATTGTATCGGGGAGGTTGCTCGTCAGGCAGTAGCGCAGCTATCTCCAGGACGGGTATTGCTATTAGAGAATCTCCGTTTCCACAGGGGAGAAGAACACCCCGAAGAAGATCCCACATTTGCTGCTGAACTTTCCTCTTATGGGGACTTTTATGTGAATGATGCTTTTGGAACTTCCCACAGAAAACATGCTTCTGTGTATACGGTTCCCCAAGCGTTTCCTGGAAGATCTGCGGCAGGTCTTCTTATGGAAAAAGAACTCGAATTTTTAGGACAACACCTGCTCCTTTCTCCTAAACGTCCCTTTACTGCCATCCTTGGTGGATCTAAAGTATCTTCAAAAATAGGGGTAATAGAAGCTTTATTATCACAAGTGGATAACCTACTTTTAGCAGGAGGTATGGGATTCACTTTCTTAAAAGCACTAGGAAAGTCCGTAGGGAATTCCCTAGTTGAAGAATCAGGAATAGAACTTGCTCGTCGTGTTTTGAAACTTGCTCAGCAGCGTAATGTACGTATTGTTCTTCCTATAGATGTGAAGGTCGCAAAGACTTGCGAACCTGGAGTGGCTTGGTCAGAAGTATCTATAGATCAGGGTATTCCTTCGGATCTTGAAGGTTTAGATATCGGAACTAAGACTGTCGAGGAGTTTTGTAAAATCATTGATGCTTCAGCAACAGTATTTTGGAACGGCCCTGTCGGTGTTTATGAAGTTCCTCCTTTTGATCAAGGTTCTATGGCTATTGCTAACTGCCTAGCACGACATTCTTCTGCAACTACTGTCGTTGGTGGTGGCGATGCCGCTGCAGTTGTGGCTTTAGCCGGATGTACTTCTCAAGTCTCACATGTATCGACGGGAGGAGGAGCTTCTTTAGAATTTTTAGAAAAAGGCTTTTTACCGGGAACAGAGGTTCTATCCCCAGAGCAAGATTGAAATTCCTAAAGAAATCATTCCATGAAGGGCGCTATATAGCGCCTTTACATCAAGCACTAATGTCTTACTTCGCGTCTTTTCTTTTGCATTCTTGTAATTAAGATTTCCTTATAAGCACTTTTCATAAAATTAATAATTTTTTTTGTTTCATTTAAAATATTCTTATTTAATTCCTAGTTTGAAACAGAAAACTATTTCTTAAACCCTTCATTTATAACAGTTAAGCAAATTTAGAAGTGCTTTCGTTAATCTAACGCTCCATCCATCTTTATCTAATTTAAAAAGCGTATTTTCAATGAGATACGCTTTACTTGTTTATTAATTCTTATATTTTCAATTTCTTTCATTTTTGTAATTAAATTGTGCTGTTTTAGTTTTATTTCTAAATAAAAAGTGTGCGGCTAAATCAAATTTAATTTTAAAATTAAAATATAAAAATGGAGAAAAACTATGGGAATTAATCCAAGCGGTCGCGGAAATAATAATGATCTATGGATTTCAGGCGCTCATGATCAACATCCAGATGTTCAGGATGCTGGAGGTCCTTCTGGAGCAGTGGGTCCCCATAGAGTTTCCTCACAAAATAATACCTCAGAAACTCCCAGTTTCTTATCAAGAATCAGTGCTGCTGTAAGTAGTTTCTTCTCCAATATATTTGGTAGAAGTTCTTCTTCACAAACTTCTTCTAGCCGTAGATCCTCAAATGCATCCAGCATGCAAGTAGATGGCTCAGGATCGGATACAGATAGTATAAAATCTACAGGTAGTACAGGCTCTAGCGATAGTGCAAGATCAACAGAAGGTGCTGCTAGAGGATTACAAAAGAAGGGCTACACTCCAGGAGTTAAAGTAGACTCTCCAGTACTTCCTCGTAGGGGTGGAATTCAACGTCCGGATACGCCGCCACCACCTCCTCCTTCTTCTCCATCAACAAGTGGTATAAGACCTGTCCGCCCTGCCCCACCACCGCCAACTACGGCAGCAGCGCAATCTCCATCAACAAGTGGAACTGGGTCTACAAAACGTAGGGCGCCTCAACCTCCAACAGGAGAGCCTAAAAGAGCACGTCGCGACAGTATATCCTCTATTTCTAGTACAGACTCTACGGTGAGTACAGATTCAGGTGTTGCTGAGTCACAATCAATAGCAGATAGATTAAAAGCAGAACTAGAGATTCATAATACAACAAAACAAGCGCAGTTAGATTCTCTATCTGCTCGGATTAAAGATCGTTGGATAGAACACGAAATAGACGAACCTGTGGCTTACGGGCTTTCCTGTATGCAGACATTAACAGCTAGATTAGGTCAGGCACGTTTGGAAGCTCAGAAAGAATTGCGTGTATTGCGACCTGGAATCAACGAGGTTCCATTAAAGACAGCAATTTCTCAATCTCGATCTATGTGGGATCTTGGAGAAAAAGAACAAAAACAGGAAGGGGATTCTGTACTTTTTCAAGTGCTGATCCGTATGGGATTAGAGGGAAGCTTGTTAAGTCCTGAAGTCGACTATGTGGATTATGTAAATCAGCTTGTTGAGGAATATGGAGATCTTGACGAAAGTTACGATTGGCAACCTACACTACAATCTCTTGCTCAGGATTTAAACGGAATAAGAAATACCAACCCTAATGGTATGCAGAAATTCTGGTCTTCATTCGCTGGAAAAGGAGAGGTTGTTGTCAGAAGTTTAACCAATAAGTTCATGGCTGCGAATACAGGAAAATATGATCCTTCTTCAGTTAAAGTAGATAATCGTTGGAATCGTGGTGCCTTAGATTTAATGAAGTCTTTAAATCCTGGGGTCTATGTAAAAACGGTTTCGATCTTGGCTATAGATGCCTTTACTTCACGAGAATAGGATTTAGAGAAGATTAGTTATGGGATCGCCAATTTCAGGTGGTGGAGGCGTTGAGCCTCCATGGAGAGATTTATTTACAGAGAAGGACTCTTCGACAGAGGGCGAGGGTGAGGATATTGATTTAGAGGATCGCATTTCTGATCATGTTGGCTCTATTTTGGATGATCAACAGGCAGAGCATGGGATTCCTGAAACTAATGCTTCCGAGGGAATGAATAGTGATCTTCAAGGTAGAATACATTCAGAACCTAAGGAAGGTTTCTTTAAAAATATACTCACTAGAATACGAAACGCAGTTCATAGATTATGGTATAACAGATTAGGATCTCCTCGTTTCTCAAGACGCGAGAACTTCTCTAAAAATTATGCTGATCTTTTTACAGAAACAGATCTGCCCGCAACAGCTGTTGCGGAAGCTAAAGCAGCTCCAGAAGCTACAGCAGGATGTTGCGCATCTATAAGACAATTCTTTATGAAAGCCTTTAGAAAAATGTGCTGCTGCATCGCTAGAAGGTGCACAGAATCTTCTATAGATTTTTGTGGTGCCGATCCTGAAGGTCCTGAAGGCACTATGGCACTTGCATTAATGCTGCGCATGTCATGCAAGTGGTCTGCACAACAAGAATTTGTTTATAAATCGAAAAATAAAGGGATTGATGCCTTTGTAGCCATGGGAACAGCTCCTATTGCAAGTACTGTAGAGGCAACCGCCGTTTTAACACGTTTTGAAGATATTCTGAAGGGAGAGAAAGTAAAAGATCCTGTAGCAACAGTTCGGGGTATTACGAAACTCTCCTCGTTCTCTCATGATGGAATAATTAATTGTAGGGGGGCTATAGAGACTCTCCAAGAGGCCGACACTGACTACGACTATACATTTATACTCGATTTGGCCACACGTCTTGATAATCTCGCAAGTAAGGGATCTGAAGAAACTTCTATAGTTAGACAAATTCTCTCGTCTTTACGCTATACTCATACAACTTTAATGGGAGAGTATCTCAATTTATGGGGAGATGATTCTTTAAAGACAAATCAGCGCATTCCCATAAATTATGATTTAGTAGTGACTGTTGTCAAAAACAACTTGCCTTCTTTAGAAGAGGCATATCGCGATAATCCTGTAGAATATGAGAAAAAACTTAACGATATGATACGGAACTTTTTCTTTGCCTATGAAAATAGAGCATCTAGGTTGAGAAGGTTGTATCAAAGCAATATAGAAAATCCTCAAGATATAGTAGACGAAGATAGAGGACAGTAAAACTATTATTTTTAGAAATAAAAATAATGCAATAATACTTCCTCTAAAGAATAAGCAAAAAGAAAACGATACGGCCGTATTCTTCCCATGATGTTGGATTTGCGATTTTCTACAGACTATTACCTGCGTGTTGTCGAATTAGCTATCCGTGATGGATCACGCACTCTTGTCTATAATAAGAAACAATCTCTTTTAGAAACTTGGCCTATAAACGCAGCTCTTTCTCCTGATCAAGATGGTATGAAAGAAACCATCCAAAAAGCAATGCAGGAGCTTTTTTCTCGCTCTGTGATTTCCTATTCCCTGTCGGGGAGGCTACTTTCTATTATTGATATGCGTCTACGTCAAGAAATGCCCTACACACGTCTTTTATACAGGATATTCCGTAAAGACACTTTCGAGAAAAAACAGACCATTGTTAAAAAGCTCTTATTGTTGAAAAACATTATTTTTCTAGAGCGTCAACGTCCTTTAAATAAAATCTCTAATGTCGCCAATACTGTATTTAGCAAGGAAAAAACAAATTTCTCTTCTTGGGAAGATTTTACTCATGATGTTGGGCTACATTCCGAAGACATAGATATGAGCTCTTCCGTAAAAGAAAGCTTTGCTGCGGAATCTTCTTCGCAAGTGGTCATGGAAGCTCTAATGACCTTTCTAGAGAGCCAAAACACTTACCTACCTTTAAGCTTAGAACTTTTAGATCAGTTTCTTTCCGAAAAGGTATTAGCCTTGCATACGTTATCAGAAAGAAATTTCCATCTACTAACCGAGCTCAAAGATCTCTACACATTAAGTCGTGAAGATTTCCAAGCGGTCATCGGAGGTATTGTTACGGATTCTCTTTCTGATGTTCTTACAAATTCTCTGGTAGGCTCTCAGTTACTTACTCCTCAAGGGAAAGCTATGGTAAGCACCTGGCAAGAAGTTGCTGAATTTTCTCCTCAGGAGGCTATCTTTGCTCAGGGGTTTCTAGCAGAGATCCTTAGACGCATTGTATCCGAAGATTTGAAGAATATTGTTTCTATTGCTAATGATGCCACTCCAGAACAAATTGGCAGAATGTATAGCATTCGTGATTGTAGCCCGGGATTGTGGTTGAAAATGATGCGCATACTCTTAATGCGCTGGCTCTTGGATTTTGATGATAGGGTATACTCTTTGTTAAAGAAAAGTATTCACTATTACACGCCACAACCGACCTTCTGGCAGCAAATTTTGTGTATGTTTAAAAAATTCTGATACTTTTCTTTATTTCCAAGTTTCATTTTCTCTATTTTGGGATGGGAATTTAAATAGATATTTTTTCTTTTAGGGTTTTTTCAAAGGAAAATAACAGAAAAAAGTGTATGCTTTTTCTCTATGGTTCCTTTTCGTCTACATCATCTATATACATTACTTAATGAGCTTTACACCACACCTATTGGTGAGGTAAATCGTGTAGCTCTCTATTTTAAACAGCATCGTTCTTTAGGCTCTAAGGATCGTCAATGGATGAGTACGCGTATTTTTGCTATCCTTCGTCATCGACGGTTATTAGAGGCTCTTATCCAACAAGATAATCAGGAAGTTACCCCCGAGACTTTAGTAGCTAAAGTTGAAGAAGGAGCTTTGGACGATATTGAGAAATATCAGGATCTTCCTTGGCCTGTACGTTATTCTGTATCTGATGATCTTGCTGATTGCCTAATTGAAGATTATGGTCAAGAACGAGCCAAGGAACTCTCCGCGATTTTTCTTCAGGAAGCTCCTTGTGCTATTCGTGTGAATACACGACGAACTTCTGTAGAAGATCTTCAAAAGCGTTTAGAATACCCCAGTGAGCTAGGATCTGTCCCAGGTTCTCTACGTTTTGATAAGCGTTATCCTCTGCAACACAGCGCAGCTTTTCATCGTGGCCTATTTGAAGTTCAAGATGAATCATCTCAAAAAATTACTTTAGACATTCCTATAAGTAAAAAAGATCGTATTCTAGATTTTTGTGCAGGAGCTGGCGGGAAAAGTCTGATTTTTGCCGAGAGAGCGCATCACGTTGTTTTACATGATAGCCGTAAGGACGTTTTGGAAGAGGCAAAACAACGTTTGCGTAGGGCGGGAGTAAGGAACTTCTCTATAGGAGAGCAACATCTAAGGAGAAATAGCTTTTCTATCGTTGTTGTTGACGCTCCTTGTACAGGAACAGGAGTGTTTCGACGGCAGCCTGAAAAGAAAAGTCAATTTTCTAAAAAACTTCTCACTACATTCTCAAGGGTACAAAGAAAGATTCTTAGAGAAGCTATGAATTACGTAAAACCTGGCGGGAAGCTCATCTACATTACCTGCTCTCTACTTTCAGAAGAAAATGAAAAGCAAGTTGCTTTCATGAAATCTTTAGGATGGGAAGAAGAACATCATATGCACACTGCATTATCAGCAGAGAGTGGAGACGGTTTTTTTGCTGCCCACTTTGTTCGCAAAAGCAATAAGGCTTCTGAATAGAGCTTAATCTAAGCCATATTCATGGTAAGGGCCATTACTCTGTGTTTGATGATAAGCAACAGTAAATTGTGACATTCTCCAGATGCTTCGGGGAATTTATCAAACTGTAATAAGATATGCAGAAGATTCAGAGGATCATTCCAAATTTCAGGACGTTTTAATGCAAATATTACCTGTTTTAGGAAATACGTATGCTGCTCATCTCTTATAACTTTTGGATCTTTCCAAAAATACCAAGAAGATGTCGTCGGAGCGTCATTCCTAGAAATACACAATGTAGTAGATACTAAAGTTTCGGAAATTTCCTCTCCAGTTCCTGCTATAGGTAGGAAAATAGAAGCAAGCAAACCACAAATTAGATATTTGCGCATAATATTCCTTATTATCTCAATAATACCCACGTAGTTTATGCGAAAATCAGGTTTTTCATAAGCTAAAAGAAAGAGTTATATCATAGGTAATACCGAGATGTTTTTCTGCGATGCACGCGTGTTTTCCTATAATAGAGAAGTGCTAAAGTTAAAATGATATACGTTCTGTACGAAGTGACTATACGCTTAGCATGCAAACAAATTTTTTGGATAATAGAAGGATGAATCGTATCCGGTGCATAAAGGGGTTCAGCACGAACTTTTTCCCCAGAGAGATTACGAAATACCCAATGACCAATAAGATCTCCCTTTTGAATAGGAAGCTTTGTTGCATGAGGAACAAAAGAGATTGTTCGAGGTTCTTCTCCCTCAGAGGCATAGAAATCATAATAGACACCATTAGGTAAAGGAATAGAAATTTTCCCTAAAAGTCCTAAACGTAAGGCATATTTTTCTGTTGGGAGAATGAGATACCTTCGTAAAGCAGGTTCATTGAAAATCCCTTCACATAAAGCTATGACATCTTCATAGAGATCCCCCATGGCAGGATAGCCGGCGGCTATAGTGATAATAGAGCGTCCGTGTTTTTTCGCTGCAAAGATAAGATTTTTCCCTGCATCTTTTGTTGTTCCTGTTTTTCCCCCTAAAGTGGGAGGATAATAGTAGGTAGATCCAGGAAGAATGAGTTTATTTGTAAGATTTAAGACTCTCTCCTGGCTCAAATTTGTTGCAGCCATTTTATAACTGGTAGTGCGAATAACCTGACGAAATAAAGGTTCTTTTAGACCCTCACGCATAATAGAGGTTAAATCCCGAGCTGTTGTGTAGTGATTAGGGTGATGTAAGCCGTGAGGATTATTAAAATGCGTATGAGAGCAACCTAACTCTTTTAAGAAGCTATTCAGTTGCTTCATAAATTCGGTTACAGATCCTGAGCAAGCCATTGCGAGGGTGTTAGCAGCATCGTTAGCCGAACAGATCAGTAACGCATGAAATAGATCCCATCCTGAGACTTCCTCTTTATTTTGCAGTTGTATTGTTACACCATCGGTTTCTAGCCAATGTGGAGGGCTGCGATAGCCCGATTGTTTTTTAGCCTGAGGGGTAATCGAAGCGATAGCATCTTGTTTTACAGTGATGAAGCGATTCAAAATATCGGGATGTTTTCTTAAGATGAATAGCGCTGTGGCAATTTTTGTCATGCTTGCAGGATAAATTCTTTTGTCTATGTCCTTAGCATAAAGTATCTTGCCAGTTTCAGATTGAATGATGGCTACGGCATTCCCCCGTGTTTCGGGGAAAGATGTATCCGCATACGAAGGAATCATAAAGATACCCGCAAAAAAACCAATCAGTCCAGATCTAAAAAAAACTCTTATCATTGTAGGGATTTTGATAGCTTGTTACTTAGGTTTGAATCTTCGCGCAAGTCTGAGAAAGCTCTTGACGCCTCTTAAAATAAAGAATTACCATGAGTGAGAGGGAAAACGCTATGAGTTTGGATTTTTTAGAAGAATTTTACCGTCGTTCTATTTGTAACAAAGGAACGGCGTTTCCTGAGGGCTTCATGGATATTGCCGATGTCCTGTCTCATTCTGCGTCTGAACTTAAAATCGACTCTATTAGCGATCTTCCTGTTAACAATTTCATCATTGCAGAATCAGCAGATAAACTCACTTTATTTAATGCAGATTTTGCTGTTTGGTTAGTGCCAGAGCTTGTCCAAGGAGAGGCTGTTACTCGGGGATATATCGCTTTGTATCATTCTGGAGGAGATTATACTCCAGAAATGGCATTTCAAGCTTCTGGGGAATACAATCAATCTGCGTTGATTCTTGAAGCACTTCAGATATATCTACAAGATATAAAAGATAATGAAAGCGTCTTACGTTCTTTCCGTTTTAATCAAGATTAGTTCAAGTATTATGAATTTTTAGATGTACAATATTAGAGTCTCCGTGTCTTTCATATTGAAATTCATCCACAGAGTTCTTTGCTAAGAAAATTCCTAATCCACCAAGCTTTCTCTCATCTAAAGGAAGTTGATCTTGAATATCGATAGATGCAGTTAAAGGATTGAAAGAAGGGCCATTATCTTTGATAGTTACTTGTAAAGCTTCTTTGTCCCCGTCACAACAAATGATTATCTTTCCAGGAGATGCTGCTTCTTGATATGCATAGGAGATAATATTGACGAGAAGCTCTTCACAGGCAAGTTCTAGCTTTAATAATTTCTCTTTCGGGAATGTTTTTAGCCGTCCTGTTCCTTTAACAAAGTCTAGCATATTGTGAAGTTCACTAAGGAGTGCCGGAAAGACTGCTTCTCCATCAGAAGAGGTCATAATATACCTGTTGAACAATAGTCTCAGCTAAATGAGCGTATAACACACGCCAAGCGCTCTTAATAGCCTCATTATGCATTTCAAATTGACCTAGAGCAAACTGTTGAGCATTCACCATGCCTAAATCAGGTTCAAAATCAAAGGAGACTGATCTTCTTGATACACAGTCATCGACTACGACTTTCCCCGAGTGTCTGTCAATAAGTTGTACTTTCGCAGATATAGATAAACGCCCCTCACTAGAGACAATAAAGTGTCTCGGAGTCTTATCGTCAATTTTATTTGGGGCATACGTAAAACCCGTATTCTCGTCAACTTCATTCAGGAGTTGTACCTTGAGAAGATAACGAGCGCAACTTTCGCCATTACGGACAGGAAGAGAACGTTTCCCTAATTCATAGATGAGAGCTGATGTCAATTGACCTAGGGAATCCTTATCAACAGGACAAAGATAAACGCCTTCAGAGCGCATCGAGCGGCCTAAATCTGATAAGGTCGCTGAAGAATTTAGGATAGTATATCCACTGCAAGAAGATAGTCCCAACCCAGACAGACAAAAAAACAGGGCAAAAATTAATGTACGCATGAGAGATATCTTAAAACTAAGAAGAATGTTTTGCTATTCTATTTAGTCGTTTATGACACTTAGCTACTAAAGATGACTCAGGGTAGTTATCAATCGCTGTGGTATAATAGATACTCGCTGCATGAAGTTTCTTCTTCTTTTCATAAAAACGTCCAGTAGCGTAGAGCCCTGAAGCATAACGTTCACACATAGAGCGTACATTTGAAGAAACAACATGGGTTAAAGGATGATTGGGATGTTGTTTTTTGATAGCCTCTTCATTGATCGTCGCCAAGTTTAAATATTGCACATTATGAGGCTCTTTTTGTGCTTGCATAAGATAAATTTCTGAAAGACGAACAAATGATTTTGGCGACAATGCGTGGGCAGCAAATTGTAGTGTTAATTTTTTAAAAGTTTTAATAGCTTCAGAAAAATCTTTTTTGATAACGAGCAAATCGCCTTTAAGATACAAAGCTTGAGCTCCTAAATCTTTATTAGGGAAGGCAGTGAGTATTTCATCGTAGATACGTAAGGCATCAGCATCAGCATTAGCCAATTTAGGAAAGCCCTCTAAAAGGAATACACGTTTACGTTTCCCTTGGGCAAAGCTCTTTGCTATAGAATATTTCATCAAAAACAATTCTTCAGAATAATCAGCATCAGGAAGTTGCATATAAGCTGCAAAAGCCTTTTCAGCTAAATCTGGTTGACCATTTTTGAAATAACATACTCCAGTTAAGTACAAAGCTTCAGTATATAAAGGATCTTTTGGAAAATGATGAGTAACCATACCGAAACAAAGTAGGGCTTTACGATAGCTTTGTCGTTCTAAATAGTTCTTCCCTTCTAAAATATATTCTTCCGGAGAGTGTTTAGGCACAAACTTTTGAGGAGATAATTTACCAGAAAAAGGTTCAAAAGAAATCGGCCTGGCGTGGCATCCAGAACACAAAAGTAGTAATAAAACAACAAACTGTAAAACAGATTTCATAAATCCGGCATGAAGCTATGATAACAAAACGTTATCATAAAAAAGAAAAAGAGAATTTGTCAAATCCGTTGTTTTTGTTTTATTTACAAAATATAATTTTTTTATTTGATAAAACATTTTTTTATTTAGTAAAATAAATAAAAAGGTTTTTTATGAAAAAGTTAGTTTTGTACTTTGGTACTTTTGTTGTATCTCTTTTTTGCGGAGTTTTTTTATGGGATAATGTGCCTTGTGCACACAAGGCCATGCAGGTTACCGCAAATTATAGTGTTGATGTTTTTGAGAAGAGCTGCCGGCTTGTTCGCAAAGTTTCTGGATTCGAAAGACTCCGGGTTTTTGAAAGGAAATTTTCTCCAGAGCAAATATTGACTTTCTTCCCAGAGCATGTGGACGGAAATGCCTCTGTAGAACTGACTTTTGTTCCTCATACATTAATGCATGTGCGTTTTTCTAAAGAGGATACCGTCAAGAAAATGATGATCAGTCAAGAGGGCGAAATCCTTTGGAGTCTAGCAAATGGAGAAATGGTTCTTAACACAGGAACATGGGCTTGTTCTAAAGGATTTAGAGAATGCCTAATGCTAAAAGCTGGCAAACAAGATGTCAGTGTTATGCAAGCTCTAGCGAATCTCGGAGGAGCAGCTTCTAAAGAATCATTGACACACGCTCTATCTATGAAAAATATCAGAGCTGAAAAGGTAATCCGTGCCTGCCAGAAAAAGAAATTGATTTTCTCAATGGGCAGTCAAATAGGAAGCCATTTCCAACAGCTTCAACCGATTAAAGGTTGTACAACAACAATCCAATCGTCTCCTGTATGGTTGCGAAGACCTCGAGGTTCCTCCATTGTGTCCCCACAATTTTCTGAAGATCGTGTAAGCAATCTTGCTGGGATGATTTTTGGAAATAACTTCTTAATATTAGATAAGGTTGTTGTTTACGTCCCTGTGTATAAAGTGTCGTTAGTTGCTGCAGATAATAGTGTTCGTATAGAATATGTTAATGCTGTAACAGGAAAACCATTTTTAGATATTTAAACAGCAATAAACCGAACAGGAAGTTGGGAATTTTCCAAGTCTTTCTGAAGACCGCTAGTATCTTCAGAAACGAAATAGTCCACATCGGGAGAGATGGAAGCGACGCGCTCATTATCCTTTGTGAAAACTAAAGAGAGGGTGCGAGATCCGGGATATTTGCGTATGATTTGTTTTAATAAGCATAGGTGACTATGGCGTAATTGCCCAAGATCAAGAGATAACTTAACTATAGAAGCTTGAGATCGATTATCAGTAGTTTTTGACATAGTAGATGTTTTCCTCTGATTCGTATCTTTATTAGTTTCTAAGTTTAAATACGACATTTTCTGCATCTGACTTTTGATCTTATCAAACATATCGTCGCATTCTTGAAGGAGATCTTCATTAATAAGAGATAGGTCCCTCATCCACCGGCAAGATAAGCGTAAAGATTCACTACGTTTATCGATAGATAAAATAGCATAAATTAAACGATCTTCTTCTAAAAGTTCCTGTTGTTCAGCATACATTTCCGGCCATATAGGTAATTCATAAGAATCAACACCGTCATTAACACGTAGTAAAGCAAATTTTCTTTGCCCTTTTGAAGAAATTCGTGTTGTGACCTTGTCGATAATGAATAGAGTCCGAATCACTGAACCGTGAGGGAGATTTTCAAATTCTCCTGGGCTGACAACAGAGAGTTGGGGTAAAATATCTTTAACAGCATCCATGGGATGCTCAGTAAGATAGATACCTAATAACTCTTTCTCTTTCTTAAGTATTTCTTTTTTTGATCTACGAACAACATTTGTAACCGGAGTTAATGTTATAGGCTGTTCTCGATGCATAGTATTTAAAGAAAAGAATGTCATAACTCCAGTAGCAGCTTCTTTCTTTTCTTTAGATATTGTGTCATAGAGAGTTTCTAAAGTGGCTTGGGCAATATCTCTATCAGGCTCAAAAACATCGAAACATCCGGCATCGATTAAGTTTTCAGTGTGCTTTTTAGTAACCTTTTTCAAATCAGAGCGTTGGATAAACTCTTGAATGCTTTGGTATGGCCCGCGTTTCTCTCTTTCCTCAATGATGCTTTCCACGAGGCCCTTGCCTATGCCTCGAATAGCTCCCATAGCAAAACGAATACCTCTATCTGTAGCAACAAAATTTGTCCCTGATTCATTAATGTCGGGGGGAAGGATACAGATATCCATGCTATGTGCTTCGTGAATAAGTTTCCCTACTTTCTCAATATCATCAGAGTCGCAAGTAAGAAGAGCTGCTAACCATTCTTTAGGATAGTTCGCTTTAAGGTAGGCAGTTGTATAGGTAATTAATCCATAAGCAGCTGCATGGGACTTGTTAAAACCGTAGGAAGCAAATTTCTCCATTTTATCAAAAATGGTTGTTGCTAAATCTGCATTGATACCATTTTTGCACGCGCGTTCACAAAACTTTGTACGCTCTTGAAGCATCTGCTTGATATCTTTTTTACCCATGGCACGACGTAAGACGTCACCTTCCCCTAGGGAATAACTTGCTAGAGATCCGGCAATTTGCATGACTTGCTCTTGATAAACCATAATGCCGTAGGTTTCTTTGAGAATAGATTCCATAAGGGGATGATCGTATTCTATGATCTCTTTGCCGTGCTTTCGATTAATGAAAGAGGGAATCATGTCCATAGGACCAGGACGATATAAAGCGCCTATAGCGATGATTTCTTCAAAGGAATCGGGACGCAGATTTTTTGCTAACTCCTGCATTCCTTTAGATTCCATTTGGAATATCCCCATTGTCTTGCCCTGATGCAAAAGAGCAAATGTCGTTTTGTCATCCAAAGGGAGAGAGGCCATTTCTAATAGCTTTCCAGTTTTCTTTTGGATTGCATGAATAGCAATATGGATACTCGTTAAGGTTTTTAATCCCAGGAAGTCCACTTTAAGCATTCCCACACTTTCCACAGGCTTCATGGAAAATTGTGTAGTAATCATTGTAGAATCTTTAGAAATACAGATGGGAATGTGATTGGTTAAATGATCTCCACAAATAATAACTCCAGCAGCATGTACCCCCGTATTGCGGATAGACCCTTCTAGGTGCATCGCCATATCAATAACCTGAGCAGCCTCAGAATCATTGGTATACAACTCATTGAGATGAGGATCTGTTTCTAAAGCTTTTGCCAATGTAGTATTAAGTTCAGGAATATGCTTGGCGATATGGTTAACTTTAGAAAGAGAAACGTCTAAAGTCCTACCCACGTCTTTCACAGCCATTTTGGCTTTCATAGTTCCAAAAGTAATAATCTGAGCTACGTTATCTTTCCCATGGCGTTCTGTCGCATAATTGATAACGCGTTCTCGTCCTGCCATACAGATATCGATATCGATATCGGGATAGGATAAACGCTCAGGATTAATGAATCTTTCAAAGAACAAATCGAAGCGGATAGGCTCTATTTCTGTAATTCCTAATAAGAATAACATGACAGATCCAGCTCCAGAACCACGTCCAGGGCCTACAGGGATGCCATTATCTTTCGCCCAACGAATAATATCCCAAACAATAAGGAGATAGTCACACATCCCTTTAGGGATGATAATTGACATTTCCATTTCCAATCGGTCTTTAACTAATTCTAGAGGATCTCTATCAGGAAATTTTTTAGAGATGTGGCTAAGCTGTTCTGAAGTATATTTTGTAGATAACCCTTGTTCGCAAAGTTCGCGAAGAAAAGCAGAAGAAGCTTCGTAGCGTTCTTCCTCAGTATATGTTTGCTTTTCTTTAAGAAACTCAGGAACATAAATAGGATAGTGTTTGTTCGAAAGATTCAGTTTAAGGTTACATTTATCTGCGACTTCTAAAGTATTGGAGATCGTTTCTGGATGATCGGCAAATAAAATTGCCATTTCTTCTGGAGACTTAAAATAATACTCTCTACTACGAAATACTTTTCTCTTAGGATTGGGGATATAGGTATTCTGTTTTGCAATTCTTATGGTTTCCCCTAATTGTACATTAAGGAGAATTTCATGCGCCAACCAGTCATTAGGATGGATGTAATGAATATCATTAGTAGCTACTGAACGGATTCCTAAGTGTTTGCTGGTTTTTAATACGGCCTCATTAACTTTTACTTGGGCTTCGATAAATTGATGATACTCGTGTTTTAACCATTCTTCCCCCAAGGAGATAATTTTCTCCTCAGACATTTTATGAAGTTGGATTTCACTATAAAAATCATCACCAAATAGGTTTTGGTACCAACGAAGATCTTTTTCAAGAGCTTCTTCAGATTCTAAAGCAGCTTGAGCTACAGAACCAGATAGACAAGCAGATAGACAAATAAGACCCTCACAATGTTGAGTGAGAAGTTCTCTATCTATTCTAGGGAAATAATAAAAGCCTTCAGTGAATGCTAAGGAAGACAATAAGCAGAGATTGCGATACCCCTGTTCATTTTTACATAAAAGAATGAGATGATTTGCTACGCGGCTTTTTTTCTCTTTTTTCTTATCAAAACGTGAAGTCGGAGCGACATAAATTTCACAGCCAATGATAGGCTTAATGTCGTTTTGTTGACATTCTTTATAGAATTCAATAGCTCCGTATAGATTTCCATGATCTGTTAATGCTAGAGAAGGAATTTGATATTCGTTTGCCTTTGCTACGAAGCTCTTAATCGAGCTTGTAGCATCTAGAATCGAATATTGAGAATGACAGTGAAGAGGTATCCAAGTCACCAGTAATCCCTCGTGTCAACCCACATTACTTTTTAGTTTGTAAACTTCTCTCGGAAGCATTCCATGTAGGAAGGAATAAAACCAAAGCAATTAAAGCACAACCTAGAAGAGCAATGAAGAAACCTCTCCAGCCCCAATCTTGTGCGATTTTCCCTAAAGGATAACCCGCAAATGCTGCTCCGAAATAAGCAAACCAACCTGCGAAACCACTAGCAGTTCCTGCAGCTTTCTTATGAGATAATTCTGCAGCTGCTAAACCAATCATCATTTGAGGACCAAATAGGAAGAAGCCTATGACGAAGAGAAGGGTGCCGTCTAGCCACCACATATCTTGATTGCGGCCATACCACATGCCTAAAATTGAAAATAATAATCCTAAAGAAAAAACAACATTCATCGGGCCGCGCTTGCCCTTCGAGATTTTATCGGATAACCATCCAGCAATTAACATGCCGAACAGCCCACCGATTTCAAATAGAGAAACGCAGAAGTTCGCTTTAACAGCAACGTAACGTTTTGTTTCAATCAAGAATAAGGCGCTCCAATCATTTACAGCCATACGAACAACGTAAATGAAAAATGAAGCAAAAGATAGTAACCAGATCCACTTGTTCTTCAGAACATAAGTAAAGAGAATTTCTTTAGTAGATAATTCTTTTTCAGCTTCCTCTTCTAAAATATCTGCAGTTGTCTCTTCATGCTTTCTAGATTCTTGTTCTTTTCTATGTTTTTCAATAGCAGGAAGACCTAGGGATTGTGGTGTATCACGAAGACGATTGATTAAAACAAATCCCATGATAATACATAGTACGCCGGGAATAAACATAGCCCCACGCCAACCACAACAATCAATAGCAAATCCCGTAAGAATAGGAATTAAAGCTCCGCCAATGTTATGTGATGTGCTCCATACACTCCACCAAGTGCCTCTTTCAGATTTTGAATACCAGTGAGTTAGTAGCCGAGCACATGGAGGCCAGCCCCATCCTTGAAACCAACCATTGAGTCCCCACCACAAAGCAAATAATAAGATTGAAGAGGACATTCCAAAGAAGATGTTTGTAAGTCCTGTGATAATTAAACCCAACGCCATGAAATAACGAGGATTTGATTGATCAGACATGACACCGCTAACGAATTTACTGACGCCATAGCTGATGTATAAAGTACTCCCGATGATTCCTAATTGTGCTTTGTCAAAACCAAGGTCGGTCATCAGTGTAGGCATGGCAAAGGTAAAACTCTTCCTTGTGAAATAGTAGAAGACATACCCTATAAACATGCTGTAGAAGATTCGAATTCTCCAATACTTGTACTGCTTTTTGACTAATTCTGGATCATCAAGTTCTTTAATGTGCTTAGGAGGCTGAAAGAATTTGGTCCAAATATTCATCATAAGATCTCATGTTTAAATATTTAATATAGTTTCAGTAGAATAGGGAAGACCTGAGGTTAACATATGGGGAATGAAAAAACAAGAACGTAATAACATGTTGTAGCATGCATAAACATTGATTAATTGTAGTTTTCAGTTGCTTATTTTAGTATAAATTGACGTATTAATATCTGAGTTTACATCCCTCTGTTTTAATTTTTATCGCCACCAAAAGAAATGAAGCAAATAGCTTAGAGAACTGTATTATGAAGAGAATAGTTATACTATTTGCAAGTTTGTTTTTAGTTCCAATAGGCATTGAAGATGCGAGAGAAGCGGGATCTTTTGATGCTAAGATTTGGAAGAAAATATTACGAACGTATGTTCGAGAATGTGAGTTTCCTCATCAAGAGATTATAGAACCCCTCTTTTATGAGTCTTTGGACTCTTATGTAGGAAGGGTTTAATTTTGCTCTTTATCTGAATTTGGGATATTCTACTCTTAAAATTGTTTAATTAAAATTAAAGACATACGGTGAAAGTAGCTTTACCCAAAGGGGTTTTCGATATATTCCCTTATATTACTGATGCAAAACATATATGGAGACATACTTCCTTATGGCATCGGGTGGAAGATGTTATTCATGAAGTATGTGATTTATATGGGTTTTCAGAGATCCGTACACCTGTTTTTGAAAAGTCAGAGGTGTTTTTACATGTCGGAGAACAAAGCGACATTGTAAAAAAAGAAATGTATACTTTTCTGGACAAGAAAGGGCGGTCATTAACATTGCGACCTGAAGGAACTGCCCCGATAGTACGCTCCTTCATAGACAATCCTATGAGTCAACGCGATGACAATAAATTCTATTATATCCTTCCTATGTTCCGTTATGAGCGTCAACAATCGGGAAGATATCGTCAGCACCATCAATTTGGTTTAGAAGCTATAGGAGTGCGACACCCTCTTCGTGATGCAGAAGTTTTAAGTTTGCTTTGGCATTTTTATTCTGCAGTAGGCTTGCAGCATATGCAAATTCAATTGAATTTTTTAGGAGGAGACATCACGCGTAAGCGCTACGATCAGGTTTTACGCGAGTATTTTCTCCAACATTTAGACTCCTTATCTTCTTTAAGCAAGGAAAGATTTAACACAAATCTATTGAGAATATTAGATTCTAAAGAACCAGAGGACCAGGAAATTATAAAATCTGCACCTCCGATTCTTGAATATATTTCTGATGCAGATCGAAAGTATTTCGATGAAATTCTTTCTGCTTTAAATACTTTAAATATTCCTCACTCTATAAATCCAAGATTGGTTCGAGGTTTAGACTACTATACTGATGTAGTCTTTGAAGCGATTACGACATTCGGAGGTCACTCCTATGCTTTAGGAGGAGGCGGGCGCTATGATGGATTGATTGCTGCATCTGGAGGACCAGCCACACCAGCCTGTGGTTTTGGAGTCGGTTTAGAAAGAGTGATTCAAACATTATTAGCTCAAGGAAATCTAACCCTTCCATCTTCCCACAAATTACGTTTGATTCCTGTTGATTCGGAAGCGGATTCTTTTTGTTTTGTTTGGGCTCAACATTTACGTAGTTTAGGAATCCCTACAGAAGTAGATTGGACACATAAGAAATTGAAAATTGCTTTAAAAACAGCAGATGCAGAGAAAGTAACTTTTGTTTGTCCAGTAGGAGAAAGAGAGCTGCTTTCTGAGGAATTGACCATTAAAAATATGTCTTTACGTCAAGAATTCTCTGGTTCGAAGCAAGAGATAGAGCAAAGGTTGCTATATGAAATACAGAACACATCGTTGTAATGAGTTGTCCCTAGGCAATGTTGGAGAGCGTGTACGCGTATCCGGATGGGTACATCGTTATCGTAATCATGGGGGTGTTGTTTTTATAGATTTACGAGATCGTTTTGGAATTACACAAATAGTCTGTCGTGAAGATGAGAAACCTGAATTACATCAGTTAGTTGATTCTGTCCGTTCGGAATGGGTATTGTCTGTAGAAGGCACTGTATGCCGACGCTTAGAGGGTATGGAAAACTCTAATTTAGCTACAGGAGATATTGAGGTAGACATTGAGAAAGTAGACATTTTGTCAAAAGCTAGAAATCTACCTTTTTCCATATCCGATGAGCATATCCATGTGAATGAGGAGTTGCGATTAGAATATCGTTATTTAGATATGCGTCGGGGCCAGATTTTAGATCGATTGATCTATCGTCACAAGGTTATGTTGGCTTGCCGTCAATATATGGATAAACAAGGTTTCACTGAGGTCGTTACTCCTGTTCTGGGTAAATCTACTCCTGAGGGAGCCAGAGATTATCTAGTTCCTTCTAGAATATATCCTGGAAGTTTTTATGCTTTACCTCAGTCTCCACAACTATTTAAACAGATCCTTATGGTGGGTGGTTTAGATCGATATTTCCAAATAGCTACTTGCTTTAGAGATGAAGATCTACGAGCTGATCGTCAGCCAGAATTCTCTCAAATTGATATTGAGATGAGTTTTGCTACTCCAGATGATCTTTTCCCTATTATTGAACAATTAGCAGTTGAAATGTTTGCTGTTCAGGGAATTAAAATAGATCTCCCCTTGCCTAGAATGACGTATCAAGAAGCAAAAGATTTGTACGGAACAGATAAACCAGATCTTCGATTTGGTTTGCAATTGCGTGATTGTCGAGAGCATGCAAAACAATTTTCTTTCTCTATATTTTTAGATCAGCTCGCGCAAGGAGGCACAATAAAAGGTTTCTGTGTCCCTGGTGGAGCGGATATTTCACGTAAACAGCTTGATATTTACACAGAATTTGTAAAGCGCTATGGCGCTATGGGACTGGTTTGGATTAAGAAACAGGAAAGTGGTGTAGCTTCTAATGTCGCTAAATTTGCCTCTGAAGAAGTATTTGAATCCATGTTCGTTGACTTTGATGCTAAAGATAATGATATCTTACTTTTGATAGCAGCCCCAGAATCCGTAGCCAACCAATCTTTGGATCATTTGCGTAGATTGATTGCTAAAGAACGTAATTTATATGACGAATCACAATACAATTTTGTTTGGATTACAGATTTTCCTCTATTTGCTAAAGAAGACGGAAAGATATGTTCGGAACATCATCCATTTACTTCGCCCTTAGATGAGGATATCCCTTTATTAGACACAGATCCTTTATCTGTGCGTTCTTCAAGCTACGACCTAGTTCTTAACGGATATGAAATAGCTTCGGGATCACAACGTATCCATAATGCAGATTTACAAAATAAAATATTTTCTATTTTAGAGTTATCTCCAGAGAGTATAAAAGAAAAATTCGGCTTCTTTATAGATGCCTTAAGTTTTGGCACCCCACCACATTTAGGAATTGCTTTAGGTTTAGATCGTATTATGATGGTGCTGACGGGAGCTGAAGGTATTCGAGAAGTGATAGCTTTCCCAAAAACTCAAAAGGCTGCAGATTTAATGATGAATGCGCCTGCGGAAATTATGACTTCCCAATTAAAAGAGCTAAATATTAAGGTAACTTCTTAAATAATTTTATACCTATTTTAGGTGCATGGCACACACATAATGTGTGTGTCTAGGCTACAACCATAGGAGAGAAAATATGAAAAAACGATGGCATTTAATTATAATAACAATGGTTGTGTCCTTTTCCATTGCTTCCTGTGATTCGAGTTCTCAAGATGAGAACCAAACAGAACAAGTTAGGGAGAAAAGCACTGCTAATGATTCACAACTTTCTGTAAATCAACAGATATCGCGCACTTTCGGTCATTTGCTAGCAAGACAGTTACGTAAATCAGAAGATATTATGATGGATATCACTGAGGTTGCTAAAGGGTTGCAAGCTGAGTTAGAATGCAAAAGCGCACCTTTAACTGAATCAGAATATGAGGAAAAAATGGCAGAAATACAGCAATTAGTTTTCGAGAAGAAGGCGAAAGAAAATCTCTCCCTAGCAGAAAGATTCCTACAAGAAAATAAGAAGAATGCCGATGTTGTGGAAGTGCAGGCTGATAAATTACAATACCGTATTGTAAAAGAAGGTGCTGGAAAAGCCATTTCAGGCAAGCCTTCTGCACTTCTTCATTACAAAGGTACTTTTATCAATGGTCAAGTATTTAGCAGCTCAGAAGGTAATAAAGAACCTATTCTTCTTCCTCTAGGACAAACAATACCAGGATTTGCCTTAGGAATGCAGGGAATGAAAGAAGGTGAAACGCGTATCCTTTATATCCATCCTGATTTAGCTTATGGAACTGCCGGTCAATTACCTCCCAACTCTCTATTGATTTTTGAAATTAATTTAATTGAAACTACGGATGATTCTGTAGCTACAAAAAATACAGAGAATAAAAATACGGCTTCATGAAAGTAGTTCTTTATAATCCTGATATTCCCCAAAACACGGGGAATATAGGAAGAACTTGTATAGCTCTAGGTGCTGAATTAATTTTAGTGAGGCCCCTAGGGTTTTCTTTACTGGATAAATTTGTTAAGCGTGCAGGGATGGATTACTGGGATAAGGTTAATCTATCTGTTGTGGATTCTTTAGACGAAGCTCTATCTGGAGTAGATCAAAACAAAGTATTCTGTCTTTCAACCAAAGGTTCACAGTACTATGGGGATGTTTCTCTCCCTATGGACGGTGTATATGTTTTTGGTTCTGAATCGAAAGGGTTACCCGAGGAAGTATTAAAAAAATACTACGACCACTGTTATTATTTGCCGATGAAGCCTGGAATTAGGTCTCTGAATCTAGCAACAACTGTGGGTGTAGTACTTTTTGAAGCAGTTCGACAAAATAATCAAAGTGCTTGTATTCGTAACGGGGATTAAGAGTGCTGATTAATTAGCTTAATCAAAGAATCCTTGTCTTTTAGTCCGACTACACGATCGACCTCTTTTCCATCTTTAAATAGAATTAGAGTAGGAATTGAAGAAACACCATACTGTTCTGCTGGTGCAGGATGGTCATCTATGTTTACTTTTCCAATGAGCACTGAGGGGACTTCTGTTGCAAGACTTTCCAATACGGGGGTTAGCATTTTGCAAGGCCCACACCATTCAGCAAAAAAATCTATAAGTACTAGGCCCGTGGCGATGAAGGAATTGAAATTTTCAGCAGATACGACTTTGACCATAATTCTCCAATAAGTTCGGGGTATTCGTTTTGAATTTTACTTGCAGCTAAGAAGACTTGAACTTCCATGAGCTTAAGCTCACTAGAACCTGAATCTAGCGCGTCTACCGGTTCCGCCATAGCTGCATGAAGGCAGATTGTAGACATAGGTTAAAAAAAACACAATTCAGAAACTTTTTCAAAGGAAAAGATAGGAATCTCTTATCTATTTTCGATATTCCTCACCAAGGATAATCAGAGACTATTTGACTATGCCTATGAAAGATCCTCATGTTAGAAAAACCCTTTACACGTCCCTGTTTGGGTTGTTCATATTCATTAAGATCTTCTACTTGTTTTTAATCATTTGATTTGAAATGCTTTGAGAGTCTAGTAGAGACGGTTTTAAGCCTGAAAATTTTTAAGGAATGTTATGGAAACGGAACAATATGAAACTTCTGAGAACATGAAACAATTCTTTCAAAATCTAGAAAAGATAAAACTTTTTCTAAAGGAGCATGCAAACGAACATCCCAAGCTTCAGGAGGCTTTTGATATGTTCGATAAAACATTTAAAATGGAGGATTAGATGAGATTATTATTTGTAGCTTTATGTTTAGGATGTTGTTTATCTACTTTAGATGCTTGTGTGACAGTCAACAAAGGTTCTGGGACTTACACAGTAGATCCTAGCGGGTGTGTTAATAGAGGACAAAAATAAACGATTTTTCGGATATGCAATAACTTTTATTCATACATTGCAAGAATATAAGAGCCGTGATGTAGGTGTTTAACTTGAGAATATTAACGTTACGGTTTTAAAACTCTAAATAATAAAAATTATTTTCTAATATTCTCTTGGGTTTCGCTAGTTTTAATCCGGCATGTTCAATAAAATGCCCCAGCCATAGTCTTGAAATACCATTCAGTAACACAGTTCTTTAATTTTATTGCGAGCAATCAATTTATTTTTTTTGTGCGTTACAACGGGCTAGTAGCTTTATGTTCAACATAATTCTCGTGTTATGCTAGTATGGTTGATTTAATGTGAAACAGTGCTAAACTATTCTTGAGTTTATTATTTTAGAAAATAATTTTTCTTCAGTAAACCAGGAAAACTTTTAATTTGCTTCATTAGCTGAAAAAGGGATGAGCATGAATATTTCTGGAAGTATCAAGCAGAAACTTCTCCAGTTTTTGGGAAAACAAAAAGCACCAGAATTGTTGGCCACGTATCTATTTTATCTAGAACAAGCTCTAAATATAAATCCTGTGGTTTTCGTTCGCGACAAAATCATTTTTAAAACTCCAGAAGATGCTATTCGAATTCTTGAGGAAGACAAAAAGATTTGGCGTGAAACAGAGATACAGATTTGTTCCGGGAAACCAGAGGTTAACGAACACACAAAAAGAATCTACATTTGTCCTTTCACTGGGAAAGTATTTGCTGATAACGTGTTTGCCGATCCTCAAGACGCTATTTATGATTGGTTGTCCTCGTGTCCTCAGAATACAGAGCGCCAAAGCGGTGTTCGTGTAAAACGTTTCCTTGTATCCGATGATCCAAGTATGATCAAAGAATACATAGCTCCTCCTAAAGAGCCAATTGTTAAAACTGTTTTTGCCTCTGCTATTACGGGGAAACTATTCCATAGCTTGCCTGCGCTTATAGAAGATTTTACTTCTGCATATCTGCGGCCTATGACTTTGGAAGAAGTGCAAAATCAAAATAAGTTCCAATTGGAAGGTACTTTCTTATCTTTATTACAAGACGCTCTCGTGGAAGACAAAATTGCTGAGTTTGTAGAAAGCTTGGCGGATGACACAGCCTTTCATGTATATATTAGTCAATGGGTAGATACAGAAGAGTAACCAATTCTGCTCAAGAAACTGTAGATATAGGTATCGAACTTGGCAAAATACTTCCTCAAGGAGTTGTTTTGTTATTGTTTGGTGACTATGGTGCAGGGAAAACAGAATTTGTGCGCGGCGTTGTACAAGGATATTTGGGGGATGCTTTGGCTCAAGAAGTCGCTAGTCCTTCGTTTTCTCTTTTACATGTGTATGGTAGTGAGCCGCAAAGAATCTGCCACTATGATTTCTATCGAATAGATACTATCGGAGAAAATCAACAAGGTCTTTTTCAGGATGCTGAAGAAGACGATGTTTTGTGTATAGAATGGCCCGAGAAGATAACGCTACCGCGATTTCGAGAGATGATACAGATCCAGATTAATGAGCTAATTACTTCTCAAAGAGAGGTGAGCATAGATGCCTCACCATCGATATTGTTAAAATTGCTGAAGGAATAAAAGAGAGTCATGACTTTACTAAAAGATACGGTTTTTGTTTGCCTAGATTGTGAAATGACTGGGTTGGATGTAAAAAAAGATCGTATTATTGAATTTGCTGCAATGCGTTTCACTTTTGATAATGTGATTGATTCCATGGAGACTCTGATCAATCCTGACCGCGTGATTTCAGCGGAATCACAAAGAATACATCATATTTCTGATGCAATGTTAAAAGATCAGCCCAGGATTGCTGAGGTATTTCCAAAAATTAAGTCTTTTTTGAAAGAAGGAGACTATATAGTTGGACATAGCGTGGGATTTGATCTGCAAGTCTTAACTCAAGAAGCTGAGAGAGTAGGAGAGAGCTTCCTATCTAAGTATTGTATTATTGATACTTTGAGATTGGCAAAGGAGTATGGAGATAGTCCTAACAATTCACTAGAAGCTTTAGCTGTACATTTCAATGTCCCTTATGATGGGAATCATCGCGCTATGAAAGATGTGGAGATTAACATCAATATTTTCAAACATTTCTGTAAGCGTTTTCGAACTATAGAGCAGCTTAAGCAGATGTTGTCAAAACCAATAAAGATGAAGTACATGCCTTTAGGTAAACATAAAGGACGTTGTTTTTCAGAAATCCCCCTTTCGTACCTACAGTGGGCATCTAAAATGGATTTTGATGCAGATTTACTATTTTCTATAAGACACGAAATTAAGCACCGGCAGAAAGGCACTGGCTTTACTCAGGTCAATAATCCGTTTATAGGGTTATAGAACAAATCTGATTTATAAAAGTTTATTTGAAATCTTTAAAGTTCGAGTTATTAAAGAAATAAAAATGTCATTTCAAGTAATCTCTTGATTTTCTTTAGGCCTAAAGATACTATCCAACAAAAAGTAGGAAGCGTTGTCTCTTCCCAGGGGAATTTTAATGCTTAAGAAAAAGCCCGTATCTTTCAGTTGTATCGACGGTCATATCTATAAAATTTTCCCAAACGATCTAAACGCAAATAACACCGTATTTGGTGGTTTATTAATGAGTTTGCTGGATCGTTTAGCTCTTGTAGTTGCAGAAAGACATACTGAAAGAATTTGCGTAACTGCTTTTGTGGATGCTTTGTGTTTTTATGCCCCTGCCTATATGGGAGAAAATCTAATTTGTAAGGCTGCCGTTAATCGTACATGGAAGACCTCATTAGAAGTTGGGGTTAAAGTATGGGCAGAAAACATTTATAAGCAGGAAAGACGCCATATTACCTCCGCCTACTTTACGTTTGTTTCAGTAGACGAGAATAACGTTCCTACCCCTGTTCATCAGGTTGTTCCAGAAACTCCTGAAGAAAAACGCCGATACGATGAAGCTGATCAGCGCAGACAATCTCGATTGAATATGAATAAATAGGAACGTTTTGTTCAGAATTCTTAGTTTTCTTTGTTCCTGGATTTTCATAGCTTTTGCCCAACCTGATTTGAGTTGGTTTTTCTCTCTATTGGGGAGCGCCACTGGTTATGGTTTTTTGTGGTATAGTCTAGAACCTCAAAAGAATCCCTCCCTATCTTGGAGACAGCTGATCTCTCTATTATTTTTTTGGTCTGTCACGATAAATGGCGTGCATTTTTCTTGGATGCTCTCAGATTTATACGTTGGGAAGTTTATTTATGTTGTTTGGGCCGTGTTAATTAGTTTGTTGGCATTGCTGTTTACAGCTTTTTCTTGCTTATTGTTTTATGTGGTACGCAAAAAACATGTGAAAATCCTTTGGTGTTTACCTGGTTTATGGGTAGCCATCGAAATGGTGAGATTTTATTTTCTCTGTTCAGGAATGTCATTGGACTATTTAGGTTGGCCAATTACCGCGAATGCTTATGGACGCCAATTTGGAGGTTTTTTTGGCTGGTCAGGAGAAAGTTTTGTCATAGTAGCTACAGGAATTAGTTTCTATCAGTTGTTATTAGGAAAGCGTTTTGCGCGACTAGCTTGGTTGGGATGTTTTCTTTTCCCCTATATTTTAGGGGGGCTGCATTATGAATATCTCAAAAATTCTTTTTCAAAAGAGGAAAGTCTCCGCATTGCTGTTATACAGCCAGCGACCTCAACTCTTTTAGAGGGGCCTTGGTCAGGATCTCCAGCAATGGCTTGGCAAAGGCTTGTTAGCCTTTCTTCTATTGTACGAAAACCCGTAGATCTCCTTATTTTCCCTGAGGTTTCTGTTCCCTTTGGAAGAGACAGAAAAGTCTATCCTTATGACGATAGTCAGGTGATACTTTCTCCGTTGACGCATTTTAAACATAAAGACGAGCTGTTGGCGAATATAGATTGGATGCAAGCTCTTTCGAACCACTTTAATTGCCCTATTCTTATGGGTTTAGAGCGTTGGGAAGAACTAGATTCTAAACTGCATCTGTATAATTCTGCAGAGTGTATCTCTCAACATGGTGAGTTAGTTGGATATGATAAGCGTGTTTTGGTTCCCGGGGGAGAATATATTCCCGGAGGCAAGTTCGGTTGGTCGGTTTGTAAGAAATATTTCCCAGAATATGCATTATCTTGTCAGCGTATACCTGGGGGACGTTCCGGAGTTATAGAGGTAAAAAATTTACCGCGGATGGGAGTTTCCATCTGTTATGAAGAAACTTTTGGAATGCTATTACGCAATTATAAGCGAGAGGGAGCAAGGCTTCTTGTAAATTTAACTAATGACGGATGGTATCCTTCATCAAGGTTGCCACAAGTGCATTTCTATCACGGTATTTTACGAAATCAGGAATTAGGGTTGCCTTGTGTTCGTTCTTGTCATACCGGTATCACTGTGGCTGCAGATGCATTAGGAAGAATAATAAAAATGCTTCCTTATGAGACTCATTCTCGGAAAGCCTCTCCAGGAGTTTTACAAGTAGTTCTTCCTCTTCAAAATTATCCTACTTTATATGCATTTTGGGGAGATTTCCCTTTGATTTTCGTCTCTTTACTATCTCTAGGGTATATTGGTTGTTATTTTGGATATCGCTTGCTTGCTAAAAAAGAAAAAGGATAATATACGAACACTCTTTGTCAGGTTTTTGCATGTTAGAACGAGCTCAAAGAACGTTAAAGCGCGAAGTACGTTATTCAGGTGTAGGAATTCACTTTGGAAAATCAGCGACCTTAACTTTAGAACCTGCCAAAGAAAATACCGGCATAGTCTTTTGCCGTTCTGATCTTTTAGGAGAACATATTCCTGCACTCCTCCCTCATGTATGCAATACAGGTCGTAGTACTACATTATCTTCGGGCGATTCTGTTATTGCTACTGTTGAGCATCTTATGGCTGCTTTGCGTTCGAGTAATATTGACAATGTCATTGTTCGTTGTAGTGAAGAGGAAATTCCGATAGGGGATGGGAGTTCTCATGTTTTTATGCAGCTCATAGATGATGCTGGTATTTGTATACAGAATGATAAAGTTCCCATTGCGAGACTATCTCAGCCTGTGTACTATCAAACCCAAGATACTTTTCTGGCTGCATTTCCTTGCGACGAGTTAAAGATTTCTTACACTTTGCACTACCCTCAAAGTCCTACTATTGGAACGCAGTATCGTTCTTTCGTTATTACGGAAGAGTCTTTTCGAAAGGAGATTGCTCCTTGCAGAACATTTGCTCTATATAATGAACTCTGTTTTTTGATGGACAGGGGTTTGATTAGAGGGGGATGTTTAGAAAATGCTGTGGTTTTTAAAGATGACGGTGTTATCAGCCTTGGGCAATTACGATTTTCAGATGAGCCTGTACGGCATAAAATTTTAGATTTGATAGGGGATCTATCTTTGGTAGGCAGACCTTTTGTTGCTCATATTGTTGCTGTAGGATCAGGCCATTCCTCGAACATTGCCTTGGGTAGAAAGATTTTAGAAGTGCTACAACCCTAAGAAATGAGTGATAGATGAAAGAGGCGCCTGTAATTAAATTACGAGAATTATTAAACTTACTTCCACATCGTTATCCTTTTTTGCTTGTGGATAAGGTGTTGTCTTATGATTTAGAGAAACGATCCATTGTTGCACAAAAAAATGTAACGATAAACGAGCCTTTTTTTGTAGGGCATTTCCCTGAAGCACCCATTATGCCTGGAGTGTTAATATTAGAATCTTTAGCGCAAGCAGCTGGAATTTTGCTGGGCTTGGTTTTAGAAAACGACAGAAATAAAAGGTTGGCTTTGTTTTTGGGAATACAAAAAGCGAAGTTCCGTCAGGCAGTTAGGCCTGGCGATATTCTTACATTGAGCGCTGAATTTTCATTGATTTCGTCGAAGGGAGGAAAAGCTTCGGCACGAGCTTGTGTGGGTTCTCAGGTTGCTGCCGAGGGAGAATTGAGCTTTGCTCTTGTAGACAAGGAATCTTTAGATTAACGGAGACGTATGACGAACATTCACCCAACAGCAATTATCGAACCCGGGGCTAAAATCGGAAAGAATGTTGTTATTGAGCCGTATGTTGTTATCAAATCTACGGTGACCCTTTGTGATGATGTAGTTGTTAAATCATATGCTTATATTGATGGACACACTACTGTAGGCAAGGGAACAACGATATGGCCGTCCGCAATGATTGGTAATAAACCTCAGGATTTAAAATATCGTGGGGAGAAAACCTATGTTACTATAGGGGAAAATTGCGAGATTCGAGAATTTGCTATTATAACCTCATCTACTTTTGAAGGGACGACAGTTTCTATAGGAAATAATTGTCTTATCATGCCCTGGGCACATGTAGCTCATAACTGTACAATTGGAAGTTATGTGATTTTGAGTAACCACGCGCAATTAGCTGGTCATGTTACTGTAGAGGATTATGCAATTATTGGTGGAATGGTAGGTGTTCATCAATTTGTTCGTATTGGTGCACATGCTATGGTTGGGGCTTTAAGTGGTGTCCGAAGAGATATTCCTCCGTATACTATAGGCACTGGGAATCCATACCAATTAGGTGGGATCAATAAGGTTGGTTTACAAAGACGACAGGTTTCTTTTGATACGCGTTTAGCTTTGATTAAGGTGTTTAAAAAAGTTTACCGTTCTGGAGATAGCTTTTCTGAATCTTTATTAGAAGCTCAAGAAGAATACGGCCATATTCCTGAAGTTCAAAATTTCATTCATTTTTGTCAGAATCCGAGTAAGCGTGGGATAGAGCGTGGGGCTGACAAGGATGCTCTACAAGAGGAGAATGTGGAGAAGGAAGGAGCTCTTGTTGAGTCTTAAGGTTGTTTATTTCGGCACTCCACAGTTTGCCGCTACAGTTTTGGAAGATTTATTACACCACGACGTTAATGTTATAGGTGTTGTTACTCGTGTGGATAAGCCTCAAAAACGTTCCTCACAACCTATTCCTTCTCCTGTTAAAACATTGGCCTTATCTAAGAATATTCCTCTTTTACAACCCGAAAAAGCCTCAGATCCGCAATTTATTGAACAGCTAAAAGCTTTTGAAGCTGATGTTTTTATTGTTGTTGCTTACGGAGCCATCTTACGTCAGGTAGTTTTAGATATCCCGAAATACGGTTGTTATAATTTGCACGCGGGTCTATTGCCGGCATATCGTGGTGCGGCCCCTATACAGCGTTGTATTATGGATGGCGTTACACAATCTGGAAATACTGTAATTCGCATGGATGCAGGCATGGATACCGGGGATATCGCTGGTATATCTTATGTCCCTGTAGGCCCCGATATGACAGCTGGAGAGCTTGCAGAAGCTTTAGCTGCTCAGGGGGGAGAAATTCTAATAAAAACTTTACAGCAGATCTCTAACGGAACAATTTCTCATACGCCTCAAGATTCGTCCAAGGCGTCGATAGCTCCTAAGCTATCCAAGGAAGAGGGGTTTGTTCTTTGGGATCGTCCTGCTGATAAGGTGTATGCTCAAATACGAGGTGTTACACCGTCTCCCGGCGCCTGGACGCTCTACTCTTATCAAGATAAACCAGAAAAACGTTTGGTTATTCGTAAGGCTTCTCTTGTCTCTAACAAGGGTATTTATGGCAATCCTGGGGATATTATCGTATCAGATAACCAAGAACTTCTTATCGCATGTGCTGAAGGGGCTATTTGTTTACGAGAAATCCAGCCTGAGGGCAAGGGGAAAATGGATTCAAAAACTTTTTTGAATGGACATTCTGGCCATAAATTAAAATTATCTTTTCACATAACTAATTAATTTCAATATTAGTCAAGTTAATTTAGTTTATTAAGTTGCTAATGTGTTATAATTGCGACTTAAAACGGTTATATTTTTGCTAAAAACCTTTTAATTTTAGGGAGGTGGATATGGCATCTGCAACACCACGTGTAGCTAGCCTGCTTATGGGCGGAAGAAACGTGTTTATGCAAACAGCAATGCAAGGGGCCAGGAGAGGCGACGCTGGCAATTGTATTAAGCAGTTTTTCACGAATGGAAATAACCATCTAGCGCGCTTTGTTGGTAGTACAAAAAACCTAGATAAAGCATTTAAATTTTCTAAATCGGTGTCTGAGTTTAGCTGCGGTGTTATAGAGAGTTCTGGACATACAGGAGCTTCTCTTCAAGTAGCTAAAAACGTGGCGGGGACTTTAAGCACAGCTAGATCTGTAGTAGCTTTAGCTAACGTGTTCAATGGTTCAATTCCCGGATTTGTGAATTCTTCTAGAAATTGCTTTAATCATATTAAGAAATGTTTTGCTCCAGAAGCTGAATATGATCTGGGCAATCCTGAGAGAGGCTTGGGTTACAACAAGATCTATCTCACTAAAAGTGACCACGCGTTGGCCGCGATTAAAGAGGGTTGTTCTGCAATTGGTGCGGCTACTTATATCACAACATTTGGTGTCAGCCGTCCGATACTCTTGGCAAACAAACTTGCTCATAAACCTTTCCTTTCTACAGAGGCGAAGGCGGGACTTGGCAACAGTGTAACGTATCTAATGACAGCAAACCATGCTGCAGGCGTTATCGGCGGAGCTGCATCTTTACTCTATGAAAACCGTGCGTATAAGCGTGCTTCTGACGGATTATTAAACGCTAGAACCACAGAGACGATGGATCCTGAAGTTTACAATCAGGTATCTCAACAGTTAAGAGAATCACACTTTGCAGCTGTTAAAAAGACAATACTTGGAATTTTAGAAAAAGCATTTGAATTAATCGCTGATATGTTCAAATTAATTCCTTTCCCATTTGCTGCTCCAGTTCGATTGGCTGTGACATCGGGAGCGGTTACAATTTCCAGTGGTATTGGTCTTTACAACGTCTGGTCCAATTCGTAAGAAAAAGATTTGTCAGTTTAAGACAATATTGCAAATCGCTTCTAGAAAACCTAGAAGCGATTTTTTTATTTATTAGCGAACTAAGATTTATAAGAACTTTTTATCTTTCTCTCATTAAGGCGTTCCCGCTTTTTCTTATTGTAAAAATCTTCTCCCTCTGATAACCTGTCCCTTTATTTTCTTAAGGAAAAGGCTCCTTTTCTTTTTAGGGAATTCTACGAGTAAAAATGCTAAAACGACTTGCCTGGTTGCTCTCGCTTGAGTGCGGACAATCATTGTATTAATGGGTAATTATATGCGATCTCAGCTTAGCTTAATGGGAAAAAAGGAAGGCATGATTCATGTCTTTGACAAAGATGGAAATCTGGTTGCGTGTTCAGTAATTAGCGTGGGTTCCAATGTTGTTACTCAAATAAAAGTTGATTCAACTGATGGTTACAATGCTGTTCAGATGGGCACGAACGAAATCAATGTCCCAGAAAAGACATTAGAAAAACGTGTGAACAAACCTAAACTCGGCCATTTTAAGAAGTCGGGTTCTCGTGTTTTTGGTTTGTTAAGAGAGGTTCGTCTTTCTGAAGATGCTATCAATGAAGTTTCTTTAGGAAGCGAATTTGGTTTAGAAGTTCTTGAAGACATCTCTTCTGTAGATATTAGTGGTGTTTCTAAGGGTAAGGGATTTCAAGGGGTTATGAAGAGATTTGGGTTCCGTGGAGGTCCCAAAACTCACGGTTCTGGATTTCATCGTCATGCCGGTTCTATAGGAATGCGATCAACTCCTGGACGATGCTTCCCTGGAAGTAAGCGTCCTAGTCATATGGGTACTGTCAATGTAACCGTTAAGAATTTAGAAGTAGTAAAAATAGATTTAGAGAAAAAAGTATTACTAGTAAAGGGAGCCATCCCTGGTCCTAGAGGCTCTGTTGTTGTCGTGAGACGTTCTTCCAGAGCAAAAGGGTAATACAGAAGAGGTTCTAATGGTTTTATTATCAAAGTTTGATTTTTCTGGGAGTAAAACGGGAGAGGTTGAATTACCAGACGCCTTTTTTGCTCAAGAAGGAAATGGACTTCAACTAGTGAAAGACTATCTTGTGGCCATTCGAGCTAACAAGAGACAGTGGTCCGCATGCACGAGAAATCGTTCAGAAGTTAGTCATTCTACTAAAAAGCCTTTTAGACAGAAAGGCACAGGAAATGCCCGTCAAGGGTGTTTGGCTTCTCCTCAGTTTCGTGGAGGGGGCATTGTTTTCGGTCCCAAGCCTAAGTTTGATCAACATGTTCGTATTAATAGAAAAGAAAAAAGAGCGGCGATTCGTTTGTTGCTGTCTCAAAAGATTCAGACAAATCGATTGATTGTGGCTGATGATAGCGTATTCACAAGTAGTTTATCCTCTCCAAAGACAAAAGAAGCTTTAAGATTTTTAAAATCTTGTAATGTGGAGTGTCGTGGAATTCTTTTCATTGATGATCTAGATCATGCTCAAAACAATGAAGGTTTAAGATTAAGTTTGCGAAATTTATCAGCTGTACGTGGTTTTGCGTATGCAATGAATATCAATGGATACGATCTAGCCTCTGCCCACAATGTAGTGATTTCCGAAAAGGCTCTGAAAGGACTTTCCGGGCATCTTATTTCTGGAACGAAAGATTAAAAGGGAAAATTAGGACATGAAAGATCCTTATGATGTAGTCAAACGGCATTATGTAACCGAGAAGGCTAAAACTTTAGAAGGTTTGAGTCTTGGGAATGGTGAGGGCAAAAAGAAAGGTAGTTTCTGTAAGCATCCAAAATATACATTTGTTGTATCTTGCGATGCCACTAAGCCTTTAATTGCTCAAGCTTTGGAATCTATTTATGCAGATAAAAAAGTAAAAGTTAAAAGTGTAAACACGATATGTGTGAAGCCTCAGCCAGCCCGAATGTTTCGTGGAAAACGAAAAGGAAAGACTGCAGGATTTAAGAAGGCAGTTGTGACCTTCTATGAAGGCCATTCTATCGGGTAATCTATTAGAGGGAAGAAAAACATGTTTAAAAAGTTTAAGCCAGTAACTCCAGGGACTAGACAGTTGGTTCTTCCGGCTTTTGATGAGCTAACCAGGCAAGGAGAGTTATCGGGAAAAAGAACTAGGAAAAGTGTACGGCCAAATAAAAAGCTGTCATTTTTCAAAAAAAGTTCAGGTGGTCGTGATAATTTAGGTCACATTTCCTGCCGTCACCGTGGTGGAGGGGCTAAACGTCTATACCGAGTTGTCGACTTTAAGCGTAACAAAGACGGTATCGAAGCTAAGGTGGTTTCTGTTGAGTATGATCCAAACCGTTCTGCCTACATTGCTTTATTGAGTTATGCTGATGGAGAAAAACGTTATATACTTGCTCCAAAAGGCATAAAAAGAGGAGATGAAGTTATCTCTGGAGAAGGCAGCCCTTTCAAAGTTGGCTGTTGCATGACATTAAAAAGCATGCCTTTAGGGTCAACCGTTCATAATATTGAGATGAGACCCCATTCTGGAGGCAAATTAGTGAGATCGGCAGGTTTAGCCGCTCAGGTTATTGCTAAAACTCCAGGGTACGTTACATTAAAAATGCCTTCAGGCGAATTCCGCATGTTAAATGAAGGTTGTAGAGCTACTATCGGCGAAGTTTCTAATTCCGATCACAATTTATGTGTTGATGGTAAAGCAGGAAGAAAACGATGGAAAGGCGTTCGCCCGACCGTTCGTGGTACTGCGATGAACCCTGTCGATCACCCTCATGGAGGTGGTGAAGGCCGTCATAATGGTTATATCCCTCGCACTCCTTGGGGTAAAGTCACGAAAGGATTAAAAACTCGTGACAAGCGTAAAAGCAATAAGTGGATAGTTAAAGATCGTAGGAAATAGGGATTATGAGTAGATCGTTAAGAAAGGGTCCTTTTGTTGATCACCATCTGATAAAAAAAGTACGTGCTATGAACTCGCTGGAGAAGAAATCTCCAATTAAAACTTGGTCTCGTCGTTCTATGATTACCCCTGAAATGATTGGCCACACATTTGAAGTTCATAACGGAAAAAAGTTTCTAACAGTTTTTGTTTCAGAAACTATGGTAGGACATAAGTTGGGTGAATTTTCTCCAACAAGAATATTTAAAAGTCATCCCGTGAAGAAAGGGTAAGTCTAAAGGAGACATGTCATGTTTAAAGCGACCGCCCGCTATATACGGGTTCAGCCTCGCAAGGCTCGACTAGCTGCCGGGCTTATGAGAAATTTAAGTGTTAAAGAAGCTCAGCAACAGTTGAGTTTTTCTCAGCTAAAAGCTGGAAGATGTCTGAAGAAAGTTTTGGACAGTGCTGTAGCTAATGCTGAGCTTAATGAGAATGTGAAGCGTGAACAATTAAGCGTTATCGAAGTCAGAGTAGACGCTGGTCCTGTGCATAAACGAGCTAAATCTAAAAGTCGGGGAGGACGATCCCCAATTTTAAAACGCACTAGTCACTTAACTGTTATTGTTGGTGAGAAGGAGCGGTAGGAGAAGTTATGGGTCAGAAAGGATGTCCAATCGGTTTTCGTACAGGTGTCACTAAAAAATGGCGCTCTCTATGGTATGGAAACAAACAAGAATTTGGTAAATTTCTTATCGAAGATGTTAGAATTCGAGAATTTTTAAGAAAAAAACCTTCTTGTCAAGGGGCTGCGGGCTTTGTTGTAAGACGTATGAGCGGTAAGATTGAAGTTACAATTCAAACAGCTCGCCCTGGATTAGTTATCGGGAAGAAAGGAGCAGAAGTAGATCTTTTAAAAGAAGAACTAAGAAAGCTTACCGGTAAAGAAGTTTGGGTAGAAATAGCAGAAATTAAACGCCCTGAATTGAATGCAAAATTAGTCGCAGACAATATTGCTAGACAAATTGAACGCCGTGTTTCTTTTAGACGTGCCATGAAAAAAGCTATGCAATCTGTTATGGATGCTGGAGCTATTGGTGTTAAAATACAGGTATCTGGAAGATTAGCAGGTGCTGAGATTGCCCGTTCTGAATGGTATAAAAATGGTCGTGTTCCTCTGCATACATTGAGAGCTGATATTGATTACGCCACAGCATCCGCAGAGACTACTTATGGAATTATCGGCGTAAAAGTCTGGATTAATCTTGGGGAAAAAACCTCTACGGCTAACGCTACTGCTGGCGCTGCGGCTCCAGCTGCACAATAGCTGTAAACAAGTGTGTGTGAATTATTATGTTGATGCCTAAACGAACAAAATTTCGCAAACAGCAAAAAGGTCAATTTGCAGGCCTAAGCAAGGGGGCTACTTTTGTTGACTTTGGCGAGTTTGGAATGCAGACCTTAGAAAGAGGTTGGGTAACTAGCCGACAAATAGAAGCTTGCAGGGTTGCTATCAATAGATATTTAAAACGTAAGGGGAAAGTTTGGATTCGTATTTTCCCAGATAAAAGCGTGACTAAGAAGCCTGCAGAAACTCGTATGGGTAAAGGTAAAGGTGCTCCAGATCATTGGGTAGCAGTTGTCCGTCCGGGTAGAATTCTTTTTGAAGTCGCTAACGTTTCCAGAGAAGATGCTCAGGATGCTTTAAGAAGAGCTGCAGCAAAATTAGGTATAAAAACACGTTTTGTGAAGCGGGTCGAAAGGGTATAAGTATATGGCAGCAAAGAAAAAATTATTAGCTGAGCTTAGAGAGAAAAATCGGGCTGAGCTAGAAACATTTATCCATGAAAATAAGAAAGCTCTTTTTTCTTTAAGAGCCGAGGCCGCTTTACAGAATAAAGTAGTTAAGGCGCACCTGTTCTCTACGTATAAGAAAAACATAGCTCGATCTAGGACGGTCATACAAGAAAAAGAGGGAAAAATCGATGGCTAGTGAAGCAAGAGGCCTTAGAAAAACCAAAGTTGGTGTTGTTGTCTCGTCAAAAATGGATAAAACCGTAGTTGTTCGAGTAGAAAGAATATTCTCCCATCCTCAGTACGCTAAAGTTGTTAGAGACTCTAAAAAGTACTATGCGCATAATGGTTTAGATGTTTCTGAAGGCGATAAAGTTAAAATTCAAGAAACGCGACCCATGTCTAAGTTGAAAAGATGGCGTGTTGTTGAGCGTATAAGTTAATTTGGTAGATTAGCAACATTGGATAGATGCAGTTATGATTCAGCAAGAAAGTCAATTAAAAGTTGCCGATAATACCGGGGCTAAAAAAGTAAAGTGTTTTAAAGTTTTAGGCGGATCTCGCAGACGTTATGCTACAGTGGGTGATATCATTGTATGTTCCGTTAGAGATGTTGAACCCGATAGCTCTATCAAAAAGGGCGATGTGGTTAAAGCTGTGATTGTTAGAACGCGTCGCGATATTCTTAGAAAAGATGGTTCTTCTTTGAGATTCGATACTAATAGCTGTGTAATTATCGATGAAAAAGGAAATCCCAAAGGAACACGAATTTTTGGTCCGATAGCTCGAGAGATTCGAGACCGCGGTTTTGTGAAAATTAGTTCTTTGGCTCCTGAGGTGATTTAAGGATAAGAAAAGATATGAAAAGACATAGTGTTTGTGTTGGCGACACGGTTTATGTGCTGGCCGGGAACGACAAGGGAAAGCAGGGTAAAGTTTTATCTTGTCTTAGAGAAAAAAATAAAGTGGTCGTTGAAGGAATCAACGTTCGTACGAAAAATATCAAACGCAGTCAAGAAAATCCTAAAGGGAAAAGGATTAGTATTGAAGCTCCGATACATGTTTCTAACGTACGTTTAAGTATAGATGGTGCCCCAGCAAAACTTTCTGTCAAAGTTACTAAAAACGGACGAGAGTTATGGAATAGATCTCCTGATGGCACTTCCAAACTATATCGTTCTGTGAAAGAGAGAAAAGGTTAATATGAGCAGGTTAAAAAAACTATATACTGAAGAGATCCGAAAGTCCCTCCAAGAAAAGTTTGCGTATGGAAATACCATGCAAATTCCTGTTCTTAAAAAAATTGTTATAAGCATGGGTCTTGCTGAAGCAGCTAAAGATAAAAATCTTTTCCAGGCTCATTTAGAAGAACTTTCTATGATTTCCGGACAAAAACCTTTGGTTACAAAGGCTAGAAACTCTATCGCTGGTTTCAAACTTCGTGAGGGACAGGGCATTGGTGCCAAAGTCACTTTGAGAGGTCAGCGTATGTACGATTTTATGGATCGTTTTTGCAATATAGTCTCTCCTAGAATTCGTGACTTTCGTGGTTTCTCGAATAAAGGAGATGGACGCGGATGTTATTCATTGGGACTAGATGATCAACAGATTTTCCCTGAAGTAGATTTAGATCGCGTTAAGAGAACTCAAGGAATGAATATTACTTGGGTAACTACAGCACAAACAGATGTTGAATGCACTACTCTTTTAGAGTTGATGGGTTTGCGTTTTAAGAAGGCTCAATAGGGGAGATATAAGATCAGTATGGGCATGACAAGTGATACTATAGCCGATTTATTAACACGAATCCGAAATGCTTTGAAGGCAGAGCATTTATATGTGGATTTAGAGCACAGCAAGATGCGTGAATCGATTGTAAGAATTCTGAAACAGCATGGGTTTTTAGCTCATTATCTAGTGAAAGAAGAAAATCGCAAACGCACAATGCGTATCTTTTTACAATATAGTAATGATCGCAAGCCTGTGATACGCCAATTAAAGCGAGTTTCTAAACCTTCTAGAAGGGTTTATGTTCCTGCTGCAAAGATCCCTTATGTTTTCGGAAATATGGGTATTTCTGTTCTTTCCACATCTCAAGGGGTGTTAGATGGATCGACAGCTAGAGCTAAAAATATTGGTGGCGAACTACTCTGTTTAGTTTGGTAACAGGATAAAAGAATTTATAGGACGGTAAGGAATGTCTCGTAAAGCTCGAGACCCTATTGTGCTCCCTCAAGGAGTAGAGGTCTCCATTCAAAATAATGAAATCTTAGTAAAAGGTCCTAAGGGCTCTTTAAAACAAGTATTAGCGCCAGAAGTGGTTGTCGATATCAAAGATAAGGAAGTTTTTGTTCACGCAGCTCCTGGTGTCGTTGATAGACCAAGTCGTATGCAAGGTTTGTTTTGGGCTTTAATTTCTAATATGGTTCAGGGAGTCAGTTCAGGATTCGAGAAGCGATTAGAAATGATTGGAGTCGGCTTTAGAGCTGTCGTTCAAGGATCTATATTAGATTTGTCTATCGGAGTATCTCATCCTACGAAAATGCCTATTCCTGCGGAGCTTCAAGTTACTGTTGAGAAGAACACCTTGATTTCAGTGAAGGGAATAAATAAGCAGCTAGTTGGAGAATTTGCCGCTAGTATCCGTGCTAAACGTCGTCCTGAACCTTATAAAGGTAAAGGTATCCGCTATGAAAACGAGTATGTTCGTCGTAAGGCTGGGAAAGCGGCAAAAACAGGTAAAAAATAGTTTAGTAAGGCAGAGTTAGATTATGGAAAATTCGTTATTCAAGAAGTCTGAAAAGAAAGTTCGTAGGGCTTTAAGAGTGCGTAAAGTCTTAAGGGGCTCTTCTTTAAAGCCTCGTTTGTCTGTTGTGAAGACTAACAAGCATATCTATGTACAATTAATTGATGATTCTATTGGCAAAACTTTGGCTTCTGTCTCGACTATGGCGAAATCAAGTAAGGCTTCCGGATTAATTAAAAAGAATCAAGACGTTGCTAAAACGTTAGGAACCAAAATTGCCGAGATAGGGAAAAGTCTTCAGGTAGATCGAGTTGTGTTCGATCGTGGTCCTTTCAAATATCATGGAGTTATTGCCATGGTGGCTGATGGTGCTAGAGAAGGCGGATTACAGTTTTAATAAAGGTTTAAGAGATGACGTTATCAAAGAATTCTCACAAAGAAGATCAGCTAGAGGAGAAAGTTCTTGTTGTCAATCGTTGTTCAAAAGTAGTCAAGGGCGGTCGTAAATTTAGTTTTTCCGCACTTATTTTGGTGGGTGACGGTAAGGGACGCTTGGGCTACGGTTTTGCCAAAGCAAATGAACTAACAGATGCTATTCGCAAAGGTGGAGAAGCTGCGAGAAAGAATTTAATCACTATTGAATCTTTGGAAGGTGATTCTATTCCTCACGAAGTTCTAGTTGATCAGGACGGAGCTCAATTGCTTTTGAAGCCTGCTAAACAAGGAACTGGAATTGTGGCAGGTTCACGTATTCGTTTGATTTTGGAAATGGCTGGAGTCAAGAATATTGTTGCCAAAAGTTTAGGCTCAAATAACCCTATGAACCAAGTAAAAGCTGCTTTTAAAGCTCTCTTGAGTCTTTCTAGCAGGAAAGACGTTTTACAAAGGAGAAGAGTGACACATGATTAAATTAGAATCATTACAAGATCCTTCACCAAGAAAGAGAAGAACAAAATTATTAGGACGCGGTCCTGGCTCAGGTCATGGTAAAACAAGTTGCCGAGGCCATAAGGGAGATGGAAGCCGTTCTGGTTATAAACGTCGATTTGGTTATGAGGGAGGCGGAGTTCCTCTTTACAGAAGAGTTCCTACAAGAGGATTTTCTCATAAACGTTTTGATAAGTGTGTAGAAGAAATTACTACTCAGCGTTTGAATGTTTTATTCAACGAAGGAGAAGAAATTACTTTAGATGCTTTAAAGCAAAAAAGAGCTATAGATAAGCACGCGATTAGAGTGAAAGTGATTGTTAAAGGCGAATTAGAGAAAACGTTTATCTGGAAGGACGCTAATGTAGTATTGTCTCAAGGAGTACGAAACCTTATTGGTGTTGCTTAAAGATAAAATTTTTCAGGCCCGATTATGACAACTTTACGACAGATATTTTCCATTGCTGAGTTAAGACAAAAGTTATTTTTTACCTTTGCTTTACTTGCGGCCTGCCGAGTTGGTGTGTTCATCCCTGTCCCAGGAATTAACGGAGAACGCGCCGTAGCTTATTTTAAACAGTTGTTAGGTTCTAGTCAGAATTTATTTCAGTTGGCTGATATTTTTTCTGGGGGAGCTTTTGCACAAATGACAGTTATTGCGTTAGGTGTGGTTCCATACATCTCCGCATCTATCATAGTCCAACTTCTTTTAGTATTTATGCCCTCAATACAGAGGGAAATGCGAGAAAGTCCTGATCAAGGCAAAAGAAAGATTGGCAGATTAACTCGTCTATTTACAGTTGGCTTAGCAGTTATTCAATCACTGCTTTTTGCTAAGTTTGCTTTAAAAATGAATATGTCTATTCCAGGCATTGTTCTTCCAACCTTGTTGTCATCCAAGCTATTTGGAGCCCCCTGGATATTCTATATGACAACAGTTATTGTTATGACGACAGGAACATTACTGCTCATGTGGATAGGTGAACAGATTTCTGATAAAGGTATTGGTAATGGCGTTAGCTTAATTATCAGTCTTGGGATTTTAGCTTCCTTCCCTTCTGTTTTGGGGTCAATAGTAAGTAAGTTGAATCTTGGTTCTCAAGATCCTTCTCAACTAGGTTTGTTCTCGCTACTTTTGTTATGTTTTATTTTTGTATTCGTTCTCATAACAACAATATTGATTATTGAAGGTGTGAGAAAAATTCCTGTGCAATATGCACGTAGAGTAATTGGTAGGAGAGAAATCCCCGGAGGGGGATCCTATTTGCCGCTGAAGGTTAACTATGCGGGCGTTATCCCTGTTATTTTCGCTTCGTCCTTGCTAATGTTCCCTGCGACTATAGGGCAATTCATGTCTTCGGATTCTTCATGGCTTAAGCGAATTGCTATGATGCTATCCCCAGGTAGTTGGGTATATTCTTCATGTTACGTTCTGCTTATAATATTTTTTACGTATTTTTGGACAGCAACCCAGTTTCATCCGGAACAAATTGCTTCTGAAATGAAAAAGAATAACGCTTTTATTCCTGGAATTCGACAAGGGAAGCCTACACAAACATATTTAGAATACACCATGAACCGCGTTACTTTATTAGGAGCGGTCTTCTTAGCTGTTATTGCTATTTTACCATCTATTTTAGGACGTATTCTTAATGTAGATGCTAATGTGAGTTATTTTTTAGGCGGCACAGCAATGTTGATCGTAGTTGGTGTGGTTTTAGATACGATGAAACAAGTGGATGCCTTTTTGCTTATGCGTCGGTACGATAGTTTTTTGAAAAAAGATCGTTCCAAAGGAAGGCATTGAAAAATAACAATTTTTGACCTAAGATGCTTATACTACTTTAAGGGAGGCCCTACGTATGCCACGCATCATTGGAATTGATATTCCTGCGAAGAAAAAATTAAAAATAAGTCTTACATATATTTATGGGATAGGGCCAGCTCTTTCTGAAGAGATTATTGCAAAGTTGCAATTGAATCCTGAAGCTAGGGCTGTTGAATTGACGGAAGAAGAAATAGGCCGCCTTAATTCTCTCCTACAATCAGAATATGTAGTTGAAGGAGACTTGCGACGTCGTGTGCAGTCAGATATTAAAAGATTGATCTCTATACACGCCTATCGTGGACAAAGACATCGTCTTTCATTGCCTGTAAGAGGACAGAGAACAAAAACAAATTCTCGAACACGTAAAGGCAAGCGTAAAACGGTCGCAGGTAAGAAGAAATAATTTTTTTAGGAGAACGTGTTTTGGTTAAACATCAAACGCAGAAAAAAGGCGTAAAAAGAAAACAGTTAAAGAATATTCCTTCAGGCGTTGTTCATGTTAAGGCTACCTTCAATAATACGATTGTATCCATAACAGATCCTGCGGGTAATACTATCTCTTGGGCTTCAGCTGGAAAAGTTGGATATTCCGGATCTCGTAAGTCATCTGCTTTTGCTGCAACGGTGGCTGCACAAGACGCTGCAAAAAATGCTATGAATTCTGGCCTTAAAGAAGTCGAAGTATGTTTAAAAGGCACCGGAGCTGGCAGAGAATCTGCGGTTCGCGCTCTCATAGCCGCTGGTTTAGTTGTTTCTGTCATCCGTGACGAAACTCCTGTTCCTCATAATGGTTGTCGACCAAGAAAAAGGCGCAGAGTGTAGTTTTAGGGAAGGAGAAAGGGATGTCGGATAATTCACAAAATTTACTTTACGATAAATTTGAATTGCCAGAATCAGTCAAAATGATGGCTGTAGAAGGTAGCGGGGGATCGATTGATAAGCAGGCGAATTTTGTCGCAGAACCTCTAGAAAGAGGTATGGGGCATACCTTAGGTAATGCTTTGAGAAGAGCGTTGCTAATTGGTTTAGAGGCTCCTGCAATTATTTCCTTTTCTATGACTGGCGTACTTCATGAGTACATGGCAATAGATGGAATCGTAGAAGATGTAACAAACATCGTCTTAAATTTGAAAGGAGCTTTGCTGAAGAAATATCCTTTCCAAGATAGTGAGGATGGTCGTTGCACTCAATTATTAAAGTCTACTATTTCTGTAGATGCTTCTGATCTGGCTGCTTGTGGTGGTCAAAGATCCGTAACGTTGGCTGATTTGTTGCAAGAAGGCGGGTTTGAGTCTGTTAATCCCGATCATGTAATTTTCACTGTAACACAGCCTATGCAAATTGAAATTGCTCTAAGAGTGGCTTTTGGAAGAGGATATTCTACATCTGAGAGAATCATTCTCGAAGATAAAGGTGTGAATGAGATCATTTTAGATGCAGCCTTCTCGCCTGTAGTTTTAGTTAATTATTTCGTAGAAGATACTCGTGTTGGTCAAGACACAGATTTTGATCGCTTGGTTCTACATGTGGAAACAGATGGTAGAGTATCTCCTAAAGAAGCATTAGCTTTCTCTACACAAATTTTAAATAAGCATTTCTCTATTTTTGAAAGAATGGATGAGAAGAAAATAGTCTTTGAAGAAGCTATTTCCATTGAGAAAGAGAATAAAGACGATATTCTTCATAAATTGGTTTTAGGTATTAATGAGATTGAACTTTCTGTAAGATCTACAAATTGTTTGTCTAATGCAAATATCGAAACCATTGGTGAATTGGTAATCATGCCAGAGCCTCGTTTGCTACAATTTAGAAACTTTGGTAAGAAGTCTCTTTGTGAGATTAAGAATAAGTTGAAAGAAATGAAACTCGAATTGGGAATGGATCTCAGTCAATTTGGCGTTGGTTTAGACAACGTTAAAGAAAAAATGAAGAGTTATGCCGAAAAGATTCGGTCTAAAAACGTCAAGGGATAATTAAGTATATGCAACACGCTAGAAAGAAATTTAGAGTTGGTCGTACTTCTGCGCATAATCGTTGTATGTTAGCTAACATGTTAAAGTCTCTAATCCACCAAGAAAGAATAGAAACTACTTTGCCTAAGGCAAAAGAGTTGCGTCGTTGTGCGGATAAGATGATCACATTAGCTAAAAAAAATACATTAGCTGCAAGACGTTTAGCTGTTGCTAGACTAATGGTCAGATACAATAAGTTGACAAGTAAAGAAGCTCGTCAAGCTAAGGCCGGCGATTTATCAGCTTATAACGTAGATCGTACAGTAATAAACAAACTATTCGATGAATTGGGTACTCGTTTTGTCTCTAGAAATGGAGGTTATACGCGTATTTTGAAATTACAAAATAGAGTTGGTGATAATGCACGAAAGTGTATTATAGAATTTTTAGCTAATTAGGCTATTTTTTTTGCGAATACTGACTACTAGGGAATAGTGATGAAAGTTGTAATTAACGGTTTTGGACGGATTGGAAGATTAGTTTTAAGACAAATTCTAAAAAGAAATTCTTCTATCGAAGTCATGGCTGTTAATGATCTTGTCCCTGGAGAGGCTTTAACGTATTTATTTAAATACGATTCTACTCATGGGCGTTTCTCAGCAGATGTATCTTATGATAACGGCTATCTTGTTGTTGATGGCCGTAGAATTCAATTATTAGATCAGCGTGATATCCAAAAGCTTCCTTGGAAAGATCTAGGTGTAGATACTGTTATTGAAAGTACAGGTTTATTTACAAAAAAAGAAGATGCTGCCAAACATCTTGAATCTGGTGCGAAGCGTGTACTTATTACTGCCCCTGCGAAAGGAGATGTTCCGACATTTGTAATGGGAGTAAATGAGAATAAGTTTGATCCTGAGAAGGATACTATTATTTCCAATGCTTCGTGCACTACCAACTGTCTTGCTCCTTTGGCTAAAGTGTTGTTAGATAATTTTGGTATAGAAGAAGGCTTAATGACCACAGTTCACGCCGCTACAGCTACTCAGAGTGTTGTAGACGGTCCATCTAAGAAAGATTGGAGAGGTGGTAGAGGAGCTTTTCAAAATATCGTTCCTGCTTCTACTGGAGCTGCGAAAGCTGTTGCCCTATGTCTCCCAGAATTAAAGAATAAATTAACCGGAATGGCTTTTAGAGTTCCTGTTGCTGATGTTTCTGTCGTTGACCTTACTGTAAGATTGCAGAAGTCAACAACATATGAAGAAATATGCAAAGTTATTAAAAATGCTTCAGAAACTAGTTTGCGTGGAATTCTAGGTTATACGGATCAAGAAGTAGTTTCTTCTGATTTTATAGGATGTGAATATTCTTCTATATTCGATGCTGGTGCAGGGATAGCGTTAACCGATCGTTTTTTCAAACTAGTTGCCTGGTATGATAATGAGATAGGGTATGCAACTCGCATAGTTGATTTATTAGAGTATGTAGCAAAAAACTCTAAATAAAAGGTTAAATTCGTGTATTTTACAAGAGATCCAGTTATTGAAACTGTAATTACGTCGAGAGAAGGGTACAAGTTATCAGTTCGTAATACTAAGCATCTTTCTCAGGATCCTTTTGTTGTTGAAGCAGTTGAAGTAATTTCTTTAGGAAACACCTGTTTTTTCCGTAACTGCGATCATAGTAAACCGTTCATTGTTCCCGCAGGGGATTACGAGGTAATGGAAATTCGAGATACTAAGATCAACCTTAAAGCAGTAGGTTTAGATCGTGGTATTAAAATTGCCGGAGGCCGAGAAGCTTTAATTAAATTGCCTAAGGCTGCTCCCGTAGCTGTTGTTGAAGAAAGTTCTTCAGAAACAGTTGTTACAGCTGAGTCCTCGTCTTCAGAAACTTCCACTACGCCAGCGTCTTCTCATTCTACAACTAGAAAAGAGAAAAAAGAACGTAAAGGGGATAAGTGGAAAGAGAAGAAAAAGCAAGGACGCAAGAAAACTAATAAAGAAGTTTCTGAAGTAGCGGGATCTTCTCAAGAGATCATCGATGCTGTTACTGAAGAACTTTGGGAAGAATCCCAAGAAAATAAATTAAGTGAGCAAAAAAAGTTCTCTCTATTGCCTCCTCCTGCGAAATTAATTTCTGAGATTATCTCTCAAGCTGTTTCGGATCCCACAGTGACTTCAGCCGATTTAGACGAATCTTTACAGGCTTTGGTAACTGAAAGTTCTGAAGTGATTAATGCTTTGTTATCAGGTGATCAGACAGTTATTTTCCCTGAAGAAGAAATGGAAGGGGCCCCAACTTGCGAACAGCCTTTATCATCCTCTTTCCCAATGGAAGACGAATAAAAATTCCTTAGAGATTTTTGGCCGTCTTCTCTTTGAAAACCATTGATCTAGAAAGTGTCATCTGATAAGATTCTGAGTTATGTTTTTGGTTTTTTTCTTAAGATAGATACTCCAGAAACTATAGTTCGAATCGCATCAGTTATTTAATTCGTAATTGGCGAGATTCTTCATTATTGCTCAGATGGTGGAATGGTAGACACTAGGGACTTAAAATCCCTTGGGCGCAAGCCCGTGCAAGTTCGAGTCTTGTTCTGAGCACTTTTCTTTTCTTTTTTTTGTTTAGATCTTAACCTAACGATTCATCATCATTGTTGAACATGATGTGAATTGATCAATTTTTTATTTTCATTTAATTTTTTGTGAAATTCTAAAACTTCGGTATCCACACTAGGAAACATCAACTTAGATTTTCTAGATTTTTTGGATGTCTTTTTCTTGATTGTGAAATTGAGACAATAACTCCCTCCTGTGCTATAAACCGGAAAAATCAAATTAATATCTTAGAGGTATCCTTTGCGGCGGCTCTTATCGGCAATTAAGCTGCATCTAACTTCTATATGGTCTAGCAACTCCACCTGCTCTTCTTCAAATCATTACGATATATACTCGAGATCTATGCTTCTGTTGCTCTGTCGATGGAAAGATGCAGACATTATGGAATGGCAATACGCTTGTAATGCTTTAGCAGATGTTTGTAGTAAAATGAGTGGGCAACTTATCCCAAGTACATCTGAATTATTACAAGAAGATCTTTCTAATGAGCAAGATGCCCATTTAGAATGGAAAGATCGATTGTCGGTTTTAGAAAAAGAGTTTTTATCTCGTGATGAGGTTAGAAATACTGAAATCGAAAAGCTAAAGAACGAGAACGGCTGGTTACAACATCGTCTTTCTGAGAAGTTACAACAAACACGTCATCAAAATGATATCATTGATGAATTGAAACGGGATTTGATAGAAAGTGTTCAACAAACAGAAATTAGCGAGGGAAGACGTCTATGTTATGAACATAAGATTAAGATCCTCGAGGAACAGTTAGACAAGCTAACCCTATCTCGTATTCCTGAAACTGACATGTTTGAACAAGGGTCAAAGGAAAGCTCATTAAAACAGCAAGAAATAATAGATTTAAATGAAACTATAATGATTTTACATCAGAAAAAATCTGATCAGGATAAGAAATATCAAGAAGAAATCGCAAGATTGAGTCTAGAGTTACAGAACTACAGACAAACGGCATATATAAATACGGAATCAGAAAAACTTCTACATATTCAAAATGAGTTAGTTCAGAAAAAGAAGGAAATTGCTTTACTACAAGATCTTATTGAAGAGCAGTATTGTCAAATACAAACGCTTAATAAGAAACTTGGTTTCGAAGATGTTTTGAATGTATCCCGTTTAAAACAGCTTTTAGGTAGGGATTTAGATTGTAACAGTGCTGAATGTACTCAGGAATCAAATTGTAGTGGGCTTGTAGATTAGGCCTTACATCAAGATTTCTAGTTGTAATTATATATAGCTAGCATAGAATAAACTCTACATGCTCCGTTCGGAGAACCTTTCTTAAGTCTCGATAAGGACTCAATTATGACGCAATTGATTATGGGGATTGATCCCGGAACACTAGTTTCTGGATACGCTATTATCATTGTTGAACAGCGTTATAAGATACGAGCTCATAGTTATGGGGCTATTCGTTTATCTTCCAAAGACTCACTAACACAGCGTTATAAACAGCTTTTCCAAACATTATCCGGAGTGTTAGATGATATCATTCCTGATGCTGTAGTTCTTGAAACTCAATATGTTCATAAGAACCCACAAAGCACTATAAAATTAGGTATGGCGCGAGGTGTACTCGTCCTTGCAGCTGCTTTAAGAGACATTCCTGTTTTTGAATATGCTCCAAATGTAGCTAAGAGAGCTGTTGTAGGGAAAGGAAATGCGAGTAAACAGCAAGTCCAACTAATGGTTAGTAAGATTTTAAATATTCCTGATGTCTTAAATTCTAATTGTGAGGATATTGCAGATGCATTTGCATTAGCAATATGTCATGCACACACTTCTGCTTACACTTGTTTAGGAGTTCGATAATGTACGACTATATTCGCGGAATTCTTACTTATATGAGTTCGGGAACTATTGTGATCGAATGTCAGGGACTCGGGTTTAGTGTTTTTGCTTCTGATCGTTGGTTGATTGAATTATCAAGTCAATTACATCGTGAAATTATTGTTTATACATATACAGTTGTTCGTGAAACAGAACATGTTCTTTATGGATTCAACTCTCGAGCAGAACGTGAATGTTTCCGTATGTTAATTTCATTTTCTGGAGTGGGGCCTAAGACAGGCCTGGCGATATTGAATACATTCTCTCTTAATAAACTCTGTTCTATAGCGCGTGCTGAGGATGTCAAAGCCATAGCTTCTGTCCCAGGTATAGGGAAAAAAACAGCAGAAAAGCTTATGGTGGATCTCAAGCAAAAGCTTCCCGATCTTGTTCCTCTAGATTCTCAAGTGACTGCTTCTTGGGAACCCACAAAACCCTCGTGTATGGATGAGGGGATACAGGCACTAGCCGCATTAGGATATCCTAAATCTTCGGCGGAGAGGATGATTGCTGAAGCTATGAGTGAACTTCCAGACAATGCATCGTTAGCGGAAATTCTTCCTATTGCTTTAAAAAAGAACTTACAAGGATTGAACAAGAACTAGACTTTCCTGAAGATAGTGGTATAATTTCTCTCACATTCACTTCATTTTGTTTAAGGAGATTGTATATACATGGAACAAACGCTATCAATTATCAAACCTGATTCTGTTGGCAAGGCTCATATTGGTGAGATTGTTGCAATCTTTGAAAAATCAGGATTCCGCATAGCTGCTATGAAAATGATGCATTTATCAGTGAAAGAAGCTGAAGGTTTCTACGCCGTCCATAAATCTCGGCCATTTTTCCAAGAACTTGTGGATTTCATGATTTCAGGTCCAGTTGTTGTTATGGTTCTTGAAGGTGATAATGCTGTAGTTCGCAATCGAGAAATTATGGGAGCTACAAATCCTCAAGAAGCTGCTCAAGGCACTATTCGTGCTCAGTTCGGCGAATCTATAGGAATTAATGCAGTACATGGATCTGATAGTTTAGAAAATGCGGCTATAGAAATTAGCTATTTTTTCAGCAAAATTGAAATAGTTAATTCAGCTAAGTAGTCAAAAAACTTTTTATAATAACGTCGTGGATTTTCTATGAGGTTTCTCCAGAATATCTTTCAGTTCATCTTCTGAAAGAGTTTCCCAAAGAAAAATATTGCCCGCAGATGCTTTTAATTTATCGAAAAAGTTTTCTTTAGTAGGGAACCACGAACGAATGGTTGTTAGAAAATCTTCGTGTAATCGTTGTTTCCTATATGATGGTTGTTTTTGGGGTATTGGTAGGTAACGTTTAAGTTTGTCTATATCCATATCCCATAGAAATGTTGAATGATGTACCCAACGAGACTTTTGGATATATTGAGCATTCCCTGCAATTTTCTTCTCCCCTAAAGTATAATCATTTTCATTAATGGAAAAAGCCTTGGGGAAGATAGGCGCGTAGATATCATAAGACCATTGCATCAAATCATGAGAATTCGCCATGGATTCGACAGAATTCATAATCCAGGTTACGAATAAACTATTTTCATCAATAAATACTGTTCCACCACCACTGTAACGTTTAATTATAGGAATATTATCGGACCGCAATTCAGGGATGTGAAGATCTTCATTTGGACGTCTTGAAATGCCAAGGACGACTGCTTCTGGCGCATTAGAGTTAATGATACAGATATTTTCTTTGCAGTTGCGAAGAAGAGCTTCTTCTATTTGCAGTTGCTCGAAGATAGAGATCCCAGATAGATTTAAGAAAATACATTTATTGGTGAGCATGTTTTTTTACTGCAACCATCAATACTTGAATATCAGCGCAAGCGATTCCTGATATCCTTGAAGCAGATCCTATAGTTCTTGGGGTAAATTTAGCTAGTTTTTCTCTGGCTTCTAAACTTAATGAGGAAATGTTTTGGTAATCTATGTCATCGGGAATAATCATATTCTCTGATTTTGATAAGCTGTGAATCAAAGATTTCTGACGATCTATATATCCTGCATACTTAATTTCCATTTCTAGAGAGGCATTAAGTGTTGAACCAAGATCACGTACGTCATCCGGGAACGTTTCCTTTAAAATATCGTAAGATACTTCCGGACGACATAAAGCTTTCGCTAGAGAGACAACAGAATTTCCATACTTTTTGAATGTTTTACTTAAACGAAGTTTTTCTTCTTCTATAATTTGCTTTTGATTTTCAAAGATTTCGTAACGCTCTTGACTTAGGAGCCCTAAATCACGACCGTAGTGAGATAAGCGTAAACAAGCATTATCCTGCCTTAAGAGTAGACGATGTTCTGCTCTCCCTGTAAACATACGATAAGGCTCGTCTAGTACTTGAGTGGTGAGATCGTCTAGCATCACGCCAATATAGGACTCTTGTCGTGATGGAATAAATACAGGTTTCCCGAGTATTTTATTTACCGCGTTAATGCCTGCAACAAGCCCCTGAGCAGCGGCTTCTTCATATCCCGTTGTTCCATTAATTTGCCCGCATAGAAATAGACCTTCTATAATTTTACTTTCTAAAGTGGGGTAGATGACATTGCCATGAACGTAATCATACTCAATAGCGTAAGCAGGCCGGGTAATGACTGCATTTTCTAATCCCTGGACTGAATGAATCATGTTATATTGCACATCAAAGGGCATCGATGTGGATAAACCATTCACATAAACTTCCTGAGTATAAATTCCTTCAGGTTCTATGAAAATATGATGACGTTCTTTGTCTGCGAATTTAACAATTTTATCTTCAATAGATGGACAGTATCGAGGTCCTATGCCTTCAATACGGCCTCCGTATAGAGCTGATCGTCCAATATTAGCTGCAATAATATCTTTTGTTTTCTGAGTCGTATGAGTGATGTAACAAGATACCTGAGGTAGGGGAGGAACAAAAGGCTCATCTCTATGAACAAATCCTACACCCGGATCTCCAGGTTGTTCTTCTGTTACAGAAAAATCAATGGAAGAAGCTAATAGACGCGGAGGAGTGCCCGTTTTTAGTCTGCTAATTGGGAAACCACGCTCTTTTAGAGCTGCTGATAACCCAGTTGCCGCAGGATCTCCAAGACGTCCACCGGGGAAATTAAGGTCTCCAATATGAATTAAGCCGCGCATGAACGTCCCTGAGGACAAAATAACCGTCTTCCCTAGATAGACGATTCCTTCTTTTGTGCTGACACCTTGGATGACACTTTCATTGTCTAATAAGGACTCAACCGTACCCTGCATGATATGCAGGTTAGGTATGCTCTCTAATAAGCGCTTCATATGAATATGATACATTTGCTTATCAACTTGAGCTCTTGGAGCACGGACAGCAGGACCCTTGGTCTGATTTAAGATACGAAATTGTATCCCAGACTGATCAGTAACCTCTGCCATGATACCACCTAGGGCGTCGATTTCTCGAACAATATGCCCCTTACCGATACCACCAACGGCAGGATTACAACTTAACTTAGCAATAGTGTCTAAGTTTGAAGTTAAGATTAATACGGAGGCTCCCATTTTTGCAGAACAAAATGCAGCCTCGCAACCCGCGTGCCCAGCACCAACTACAATAACATCGTAATTAATTGGGTGAGTCCACATAAACTAGCTAATTATTTATTTTTATGACGGTCTCTTCGGCGTCTTTTATTACGCTTATGCTTAGCGATTTTAAGTCTTCGTTTTTTCTTAACAGATGACATAGTCTTTTTTTATTGTTAGCGTATAAATATGAGTGTGTAATTCGATCTTTTCTCAATGAGAAAAGACCACCAATTAGAATAGCTAAATTTAAATTAGAACCATTCCTTCGGATACCTAAAGTTATTAGGTACACTGAGTTTCACTGTTTCGTTTTGCCCGCAGTCTCAACACACTAAGTAAACCTAGGATTGCGGTACTTGTTTTTTTCACAGGAAACAACAAGAGGAATGTTACTACAAAGATATTTTGTGGTCCACTAACGATTTTAATCGAGATTGTCTATAGCAATAGTATAGACTTTTTTTTGATAATATCTGGCGAGGATTTTTATAAAAAATTATCTAACCATTGAACTCAAAAGCTGCATAATTTCTGAATCTTGCAAGTTCTTTTTCAAAAACTAAAGGAACAGAGCCTATAGATCCGTGGCGGTTTTTAGCGACTATAAGTTCTGCAGTTCCAGGCTTGTCGTTTGGATCATAATATTCTCTACGCAATAGAAACATGACTAAGTCGGAATCTTGTTCTATACTCCCACTTTCTCTAAGATCACTCATCATGGGTCTATGATTGGCCCTATCTTCCACTTTCCTAGATAACTGTGATAAACAAAGAATAGGGATATTTAATTCTCTAGCCAAAGTTTTCAGCATTCTTGAAATTTCTGAAATTTCTGTTTGGCGGCTTTCCGCAGAACGTAATGTTCCTGAACCAGAAAGAAGTTGTAAATAATCGATAATCAGGAATTGAATATCGTAACTTTCTTTCATTCTTCTGGCTCTAGCTCTAAGATCGGTTACTTTTAATCCTGGTTGATCATCTATAAGTAAAGTATGTTGTTGCATTTCATTTACAACAGAAACAATACGTTGAAAGTCCTGACCTGATAAATCTCCCACATTAATTTTTCTAGATTCTACTTCAGATCGAGAACATATGATTCTATGAATTAGTTGATCTACGGTCATTTCTAAAGAGAAGATCCCTATAGGGAGCTGACTTTGAAAGCACATATTTTCTGCAATATTTAAAGCAAGAGCGGTTTTCCCCATAGCAGGTCGGGCTGCAAGAATCATTAAGTTGGATTGGGAGAAACCATTGATCATTTTATCTAAATCAATGAAATGCGTGGGAATACCTGAAATGGGTAAAGCATCACCACTTTGAGCATGTTGTTGGAAGAACTCTTGTTTTTCTTGTAATTGTATTAGAAAGGGTTTCTCTTGAGCAGAGACCAGACCTTGAAGTTTATCGGCAACGAGAACGTACTGTGTGAGGGAGGTTGCCTGGCTAATTTTAAATAAAGCATTTTGTGCTTCGTCTAAAGCAACGGCGACGTCTTTAGGTTCTTCAGTTGCTTTTTTCTCTATTTCCTTAGCTGTTTGGATCATTTTTCTTAAGATAGATTTAGAAAGAATGATCTGAATATATTCTTCAATATATGCTGCCGTTCCCGCAAAATCTGCTAAGGTAATTAAATAACCGGGCCCCCCAATTACCGTAAGGTGGTTTCTTCTTTTAAGTTCTTCTCCTGCAAGATGCACGTCTATGGGTTTATCGTGTTTAAAGGCGTCCTGGAGAACTCGGAAAATGATTTTATGTTCGAGATAGTAAAAATCATCTTCGTTAAGCTGGTTAGCTGCTAGATTAAGATAATTAACCCCCGTTAACATGCATCCGAGAACAATCATTTCTGATTCTTTAGAATTAGGCGGGCTTGGTAGTGCGGGAGCGGGAGTTTTTTCTGTTTGGGTCAACATAGTTTTTATGATGTGATCTAGATGCAGGAGTCATTAGAGATCAGGTTAGGATATCGAAAATATATGCTCAAGTCATAAAGGTTGGGAAAGTCAATAAAGTTTCTATTAAATATTCAGAAAAAACTCAGGGAATTGGGCGTAGAAATTACTAGATCACTAATATTGACTTACAATAGAATTGAATTCGCCTTTGTCTTAATTTTCTTCGCGTGGATTAAGAGACTGAATGACCTGGAGAACAGAGTCCTAAAAGTTAACTTGCTTTCATTGAAGATAGGAATTATTCTACTTTATTGAACAGGAAGGTAGTAAAAAGTTTTCTTCTCGGAAACTCTGATGCACCTTTAATAAGGAAAGATGACTGAGTGGTCGAAAGTACGTCCCTGCTAAGGACGCGTACCTCTAAAGGGTACCGAGGGTTCGAATCCCTCTCTTTCCGAATTTTCTAATAGAGTCCGTAATAAAGTTAATTAGTTGCTCTTTTTCTTTAAAAATTTTCTAAAATATCAAATAGGTATCAATATAAGGTAATCTAGTAAACAGTTGTTGGGGAGAGGAACTCTCTTCTTGCCTGTAGAGCTCGCTTATCCTATAATAAGCTCTTTTAGATTATATTAAGATTCCTTAAAAAGATCACGTTAGCCAAAACCATGAGACAATTTTGTAATTTACTTTCTCTATCACGTATATGGCTAGCCCTGTTCTTTTACCAAGAAAAGATCCACTTACGTCTGTTGGTGATTTTAGGCGCCATGGCCAGTGATGTTTTAGACGGTTATCTTGCCCGCCGTTACAAAGCGACTAGCCGTTTTGGTTCTATGTTGGATCCCCTTACTGATAAGTTCTTTGTTTTTGTTTGTGTGGCTATCCTGTATTGGGAAGGATCCTTATCCCCAGAGCATCTCTTACTTATCTTTGCTAGAGACATTTTCCTTGTGCTTTTCGCCATCTATCTCTCTATTGTTAGGGGATGGAAGGGCTACGATTATCGAGCTCTGTTCTTTGGAAAGATCTTTACAGTGGTTCAATTTATTATTTTACTTGGGGTTACTGCGGGTGTGCAAATCCCTGTAATTGGGTTAATGCCGTTAATTATTCTCGGATTTCTCTATTTCTTAGAGCGAGTGATAGATTACAAAAAACAGTGCCTCGATTAAAGGCGCTGGTAAATTTTTTATTTAAAAAAAGAGTGGAAGGATCTCACAGGAACAACTTGTATTTTAGGAAGTGTTTCGCTACAATAGTCCTTTACATTTGTCATAGTCTTTTAAAATATGCCTTGCCGTTTGCTCAGCAACAAGTATTATAGGAACTGTACGGGTTCAAAGTCTTTTAGGCATGATTTATCATCTGTTTACAAATCTTTATGCTCTATAATTTTGGGAAGGAGTTTATGCAGTCATCAGAGATGAAACCCTTTTCAAGACTGCGGGCGTACTTCTGCCCCATATATCGATCAGAATTCCCAAAATTTATTCCTCTTTTCTGGCTAGCCTTTTTCGTAGGATTTAATTATTGCCTCCTAAAAAGTATGAAAGATACTTTGGTGGTGGTAGGGTCTGATGCGGGTGCGGAAGTTATACCGTTCTTGAAAGTCTGGGGGATAGTTCCTGGAGCCGTTATCGTTACCATGATCTACGGTTGGTTAAGTAATCGGTGTCCTAGAGACACCGTTTTTTATTCCTTTATAGGTACTTTTCTCGGTTTCTTTTTCTTATTTGCCGTAGTAATTTACCCTATGGGGGATGCCTTACACTTGCATTCTTTTGCAGATAGGCTACAAGAATTGCTGCCACAGGGCTTACGTGGATTCATTGTAATGATTCGCTATTGGAGCTACAGTCTATACTATGTAATGTCCGAGCTCTGGAGTTCGGTAGTTCTGTCAACACTCTTTTGGGGGTTGGCTAACGAAGTAACTAGTGTAAGGGAAGCTGGAAGATTTTACGCCCTAATTAATACCGGATTAAATCTTTCTTCCGTATTTGCTGGTGAAATCTCCTATTGGATGGGTAAGCACTCGCTTTTTGTTTATCCCTTTGTTAAGGATAAATGGCACGAGGTTATGATGAACCTCACCATTTTAATCGTTTTAGCCGGATTGTGTATGATTTGGCTATATAGAAAAGTTCACTTCCTTACACAACATAGCTATAATTTCTCTACAGCGTTTTCCCCAGAATCTTCTTCTGAGAAATCACCTCAAGTTGAAGAAAGTGTGGCTAGTGTAAAAGCTAAGAAAAAGACGAAAACCAAGGCAAAAAGCCTTTTCCTTTACCTCATTCGTTCTCGGTATTTACTAGGCCTTGCCGTTATAGTTTTATCCTATAATCTTGTTATTCACTTGTTTGAAGTGGTTTGGAAAGATCAAGTTAGTCAGATTTATAGTTCCCATGTTGAGTTCAACAGCTATATGAGTAGGATCACTACTTTAATAGGAATTGTATCTGTCTGCGCAGCCCTTTTCCTTACCGGCCAAAGTATTCGCAAGTGGGGTTGGACGGTCGGCGCATTGACCACCCCGATTGTTATGTTGGTAACAGGTGTACTATTCTTTGGTGCCGTATTTGCTGTTAAGAGAGACATTATGATCTTTGGCGGCTTTTTCAATATGGCTCCTTTGGCCATAGCAGCTTGGATAGGCGGGATGCAAAATGTGTTTTCTCGCGCAGCTAAATTTACATTCTTTGATCAAACTAAAGAAATGGCATTTATTCCTTTACCCAATGACCAGAAGAACTTTGGTAAGGCTGCCATTGACGGTGTGGTATCTCGAATAGGGAAATCGGGAGGTTCCTTAGTATATCAAGGATTGTTGATTATTTTCTCATCTGTTGCTGCTAGTCTTAATGTGATAGCTGTGGTACTTCTTTTAATTATGGTAGTTTGGATAGCTGTTGTTGCTTTCATAGGAAGAGAGTACAACATAAAAGAAGCCGCTGCTGTTGCTGAAAGTTCGAAAACAGATCCAGTTGCACCCGAAGTGGCTGTCAACAGGACTACGGTAGAAAATTCCAGCAAAGAAGAAGTAGCTACGCTATAGTTTAAAGGGCTTCCCAGCCCTTTTATTCATATTTTTTTTGATCTTTAAGCCTTCCCTCACATACTTTATTTTATTTGTTTTATAAATTTTTGACGTTACGGGTATTTATGAAAACGTTTTGGCATTTTTTGTCTAAAGGCTTCCTATCGATTCTAGGTTTATCTCTCGGAGTAGTTCTTGCCTTCTTTGTTACTTTGATGTTAGTTGTTTCTACCTCTGGAATGAACGACTCTCAATTTGTGAATATGCCTGATGCTAAAGGTGAGGTAAAAGATCTGGGCAAAGAGGCGCCAATTATCGCCGTGTTAGAAATGAAGGATGTTATTTCCTCTAGCAAACACACAGCAAAAATTATTCAAGAGGCTATTACGGCATTAGATTCTACGCCTTATAAAGATAGGGTGCGGGGCATAATCATTGATATGGATTGTCCTGGAGGAGAGGTGTTTGAAATTGCCCGTATATACTCAACGATTCAGTTTTGGAAACAACGTACAAACTGCCCTGTTTATGTTTTTGTGAATGGTCTTTGTGCTTCTGGTGGCTATTATGTTGCATGCGCTGCCGATAAAATTTATTCCACACCTTCTTCTTTGATAGGTTCTGTAGGAGTGCTTTCTGGACCATATTTTAATGTAAAGGAAGGTTTATCTCGTTATGGGGTGCAAAGTGATTTACTTACAGCTGGAAAAGATAAAGCTCCTATGAATCCTTATACAGAATGGACAGCTAAAGATCGTGAAATTCGACAAGAAATAATTGATTATCTTTATGGTCAATTTGTTGATATCGTTGCAACGAATCGTCCATTATTGACTAAAGATAAGTTGATAGGTGTTTTAGGGGCGCGTTTATATTCTCCTCAGAAAGCCTTAGAAGAAGGCTACATCGATGTTGTAAATGTAACTAAACAACAAGTGCTTCAAGATTTAGTTGCTGATTGCAAAATTGAAAATAACTACCGTGTAATCGGTTTAGGAAGTGATGGTTGGCTGAAAAAAGTTATGTCATCAATAACTAATAGCCCGTTAATCACAGGAAAAATTCAACATGAGTTACTTCCTAATCTAGATAATTCCACAAGTACATTCTACTACTTGGAGTCATGATTCTAGTTAATTAGTAAGCGGAGAGAATCGGTGAGAAAGATCTTTATTTTAGATGCTTCAGGATTTGTTTTCAGAGCGTATTTTGCTCTCCCAGATATGAAAAATTCTTCTGGAGAAGGAACGCAGGCAGTTTTTGGCTTTATTCGTTCTATTAATAAATTAATCAAAGAATTCTCTCCAAATCATATGGTAGCCGTATTTGACGGACCAAACAATAAACAAAGTCGTAGAGAGATTTATGCTGATTATAAAAGTAATCGAGAACAGAAAGAAGAAAATCTCTACCAACAAATTCCTGTGGTTAAAGAATACTGCAGTCTACTTGGATTGACCTATCTAGAGGTGGAGGGAGTTGAGGCAGATGATGTTATAGCTAGTGCTACCAAGCAAGCCGTATTAGAAGGATATGAAGTTTGTATATGTACTGCGGACAAAGATTTACTCCAACTAGTCGCCCCTAATGTTATTGTTCTCAATCCATGGAAAGATCAACCAGAAATTGATGAAGATCGTGTTATAGATATTTATGGTATTCCTCCAACTAGAATACCAGATTATCTAGCCTTAGTTGGCGACACTTCTGATAATATTCCTGGAGTATCTGGTTGCGGACCTAAGAAAGCAACAGCCCTACTACAAAAGTATCATTCCGTAGAAGATATCTTAGAAAATCTTGATGAGTTAACAGGATCGACTCACAAGATGCTCTCAGAACAAAAAGATATTTTATTGTTAAGCAAAGATCTTGCTGTCTTAAACGATAAGATACCTCTTCCTATAGCAATAGATGAATTGAAGTTCCCTCTCCACGAAATGCGTCAGGAAGAATTGAATACTTTTTACATGCGGCAGGGCTTTAAAACCTTAGTTCAGCAAGTTGAAGAAGAATCCAACGTAGATGTTGTCGTAATCAATAATAGTAAAAAGTTGACATATGAGCTCTCTGATTTGCATGGAAAAAGTGTTGCTTTTTCTGTTGGATATAAGGGGAGTTTTCTTCCATCACTAACTTTAATGGGAGTGGCTTTAGCTTGTGATGACGCTGTTTATTACATTGATATAGAAAATGCTGTAGATGATGTTCTCACGCCATTAAAAGATTTCTTTAGAAGAGAAGATACTGAATTCTATGGTTACAACATAAAGAGAGATAATCACGCATTGAAAAATGCAGGCATCCATGTGAATCATATAGCCCTTGATTTAGCTCTGGCTGAACACTTGATTAATGGGGGAGCAAAAATCTCGTATCAAACGCTTCTTGTTGATCATGGATTAGTTAGCTCCGCAGGTAGATACGGAAAGGAATGGGGGCAGTTAAGTTTGCCTATATTAAAGTCTCCTGCAAATCCTGCTCAATATTTTGGAGAATTTGTTTCTCATTTGCCTAGAATAAAAAAATCTTTATTAGAAGAGTTGAAAATAAAAAAAGTAGAAGATCTATTTTTCAACATGGAAATGCCTTTAGAGAAGGTTCTTTTCACTATTGAAAGAAACGGAATGCCTTTAGATGTTGAAGATCTGCAAGAGCTAGAAAGGATTTTATCAGAAGAATTGGCAATTCTTACTGATGATATCTATACCCTAGCTGGAACCCCTTTTAATATTAAATCTCCTAAGCAGTTGTCAGATATTTTATATAATAAACTTGGCTTGACACCTATGGACAAAGCCCGTTCTACCAAAGCGGAAGTTTTGGAAGCTTTATCAGGGGAACATGAAATTATTGAGAAGATTTTAGCATTCAGGGCTGTTGAGAAATTGCTTTCTACTTATGTGAAAGCTCTTCCTAGACAAGTGGACCCCCGTACTTCTAGAATTCATCCTACATTTAATCAAATGGGAACAGTCACGGGTAGACTAGCTTGTCAGGATCCAAATCTACAAAACATTCCTATACGTTCTGAGCGAGGAAGATTATTAAGAAAGGCTTTCTGTGATACTCATCAGAATAATTATTTTTTATCTGCAGATTATTCTCAAATTGAGTTAAGATTTCTGGCACATTTGAGCCAAGATGAGTCGTTGAAGTTGGCCTTTGAGTCGCGAGAAGATGTACACACGTTTACCGCCTCTCAGGTATTTCATGTGCCGTTAGAAGAAGTTACCAAACAACAGCGCATGCAAGCAAAGACTGTAAATTTCGGTATTATCTATGGGCAACAAGCTTATGGATTGTCAAAGATTTTAAAAATCAGTGTTTCAGAAGCTCAAAAGTTAATAGATGCATACTTTGATCGTTATCCTGAAGTAGCTCGTTTTATTAATGAAACGGTGAGTCAGGCTTGTGAAAATTTACGAGTCAAGACACTGCTGGGCAGGGAAAGGATAATAGATAATTGGACAGAGTTTTCAAACTCTCGTGCAGCTTCAGGCCGTCTTGCTGTTAATACTCGCATACAAGGTAGCGCTGCTGAATTGATCAAGTTGGCAATGTTGCAACTTTTTGACGCGTTAGAAAAACGCAAATTGAAAAGCCGAATATTATTGCAGATACATGATGAGTTGATATTTGAAGTCCCTGAGGATGAAAAAGAAGAAATGCAAACTTTAGTGCGCGATATAATGGAATCTGCAATGATTTTATCTGTCCCATTAGTTGTGAATATCTTAATTGGAAAAAATTGGGCAGAATGTTAGAATTACTAAAAGTTTCTATTACAGGGGATCTCTCTTCAGGAAAGACTGAAGCATGTAGGGTTTTTCAAGATTTGGGTGCCTATGTAATTAGTGCTGATAAAGTTTCGCATAGTTTCCTTGTTCCTCACTCGCATATAGGTCGTCGCGTTATAGACCTTCTGGGATCAGAAGTTGTTATTGACAATGCATTCGATAGAAAAGTCATAGCAGAGAAAGTTTTTGATAATTCAGCTCTTCTTCAATCTTTAGAAGCTATTTTGCATCCTGAGGTTTGTAGAATTATTGAAGAGCAATATTATCAAGTCGCGAAGGAGCGAAAGCATCCTCTGTTCATTGCTGAGGTGCCTTTGTTATACGAAATACATTATGCGAAATGGTTTGATCGCGTCATTCTTATTACAGCAGATGAGAATATTCGTAGGGAAAGGTTTACCAAAAAAACTAATTGTTCTGATTTAAATTTTTATCAGAGATGTGCTCGATTTTCTTCTCATGAAGAGAAAATGATGCATGCCGATATTATTATAGAAAATAACGGCACTAAAGAAGAATTACGTCATAAAGTCGAAGAATATTTTTACGCTTTAAAGGGAGCATTATGAAAGAAGAACGTTCTTCAGAAGTCTTGCCAAAGGTGAAAGAGAATAAAAAACATACATGTCCTGTGTTGCAAGAGAAGTCTTTTGCAGGAGAATGTGCTGTAGTTGCGGATACGGTTGATGAAAATCAGAACGTAACTATTACAAAAATTGCCAAATTGCAAAGGATGGGAATTGAAGAGCTTAATGTGTTAGCTCGTCAATATGGAGTGAAGAACATCGGGTCTCTCACTAAATCTCAGGTAGTATTTGAGATAGTGAAAGCAAAATCTGAGCGTTCGGATGAGCTTTTGATTGGGGAAGGAGTTTTAGAAGTTCTCCCCGATGGATTTGGTTTTTTAAGATCTCCTACTTATAATTATCTCCCCTCCGCTGAAGATATTTATGTTTCCCCCGCTCAGATCCGTAGATTTGACTTAAAGAAGGGGGATACAATTATAGGTACGATACGTTCTCCAAAAGAGAAGGAAAAGTACTTTGCTTTATTAAAGGTAGATAAAATTAACGGATCTACTCCAGACAAAGCTAAGGAACGAGTTTTGTTTGAAAACCTCACTCCTCTGTATCCTAATGAAAGAATTGTTATGGAGATGGGGAAAGAGCACCTAGCTGAAAGGGTTTTAGATCTTACAGCTCCCATTGGGAAAGGTCAAAGAGGACTTATTGTAGCTCCTCCCCGTTCCGGGAAAACCGTCATTTTACAAAGCATAGCTCACGCTATTGCTGTCAATAATCCAGATATTGTTTTAATTGTTTTGCTCATTGATGAGCGTCCTGAAGAAGTTACTGACATGATTCGTCAGGTGCGTGGTGAAGTTGTTGCTTCTACGTTTGATGAGCAGCCTGAGAGACATATTCAAGTTGCGGAAATGGTTATAGAAAAGGCTCGACGTCTAGTTGAACACGGAAAGGATGTTGTTATCCTTCTCGATTCTATTACACGTTTAGCTCGAGCTTACAACACCGTACAGCCGCATTCTGGAAAAATTTTGACAGGTGGTGTAGACGCGAGTGCTTTACACAAACCAAAGAGATTTTTTGGAGCTGCCAGAAATATTGAAGGCGGGGGATCACTAACCATTCTGGCTACTGCCTTGATTGATACCGGATCTCGTATGGACGAAGTGATTTTTGAAGAGTTCAAGGGCACAGGAAATATGGAGCTTGTACTTGATCGTCGTCTGTCTGATCGAAGAACTTATCCTGCGATTGATCTCATTAAAAGCGGCACAAGAAAAGAAGAACTACTTTATCATCCTAGTGAATTAGAAAAGGTTTATCTCTTCCGTCAAGCAATTGCTGATCTTACAGCTATTGATGCGATGCATTTGCTGCTTGGTAGGTTAAAGAAAACAAATAGTAACGCAGAATTTTTACTTTCTTTGAAAGAATAGATTAAAAAATCTCGTTGTTTTTGTTTTTTGAAATATTCGAAATGATAGGTGAGAAACCTACGGTTTTAGTTGTAAGTCTGTAGACCTTGTCTTTCACTTATCCTTTTTCTAAATCATATCTACGATTTAACAGACTTTAGAATGATTGATCTTTGTATCAATTAAAATGTTCTATATCTTTTCCTCGTGTTGATGGGGAGTAGCTCTATCAACGCATTGAGAAGATGGAATAGGACATGTGAAAAGCACGTCTTGTTAGTTTTAGGATTATCATTTCCCGATAAGAATCTCGGGGAAAATAATTAAGGAGGTCTCTTTGTTAGTGAGATATTTTCCTTGAATTACTTTTTCTAAGATTTCCTGAGCTTCTCGATAACACATATTGAGTTTTGCAACTTGTAAAGTTGTTTCTGCAGGACTGTAGATTCCTAAGTATTCTTTTCTTTGAAAGATTGCCACAGTTAGGGGAGGCTGGTTAATTACCTCCAATTCCTTAGTTAGAGGAATACCAAAAAATAAACGGATAAGCATATTCTTATGCTTATATTAAGAGTTTTTGTATTTTGTCAAAAAACGATGAGGATACCAGATAATGATGAGCTTTGAAGAGGAGCAACTTCGTGATCATGCTGTGGTTAACCTATACCGCATAGGAGCAATAAGATTTGGTGATTTTAATTTATCAGATGGTCAGAAAACTCCTATTTATGTCGACATGCGTTTGGTTATCTCCTGTCCCGATGTTTTACAAACCATAGCTTCGTTAATTTGGCGTTTACGCCCTTCTTTCAATAGTAGTCTATTATGTGGTGTTCCCTATACCGCTCTTGCATTAGCTACATGTATATCACTAAAATACAACATCTCTATGGTATTGAGGAGGAAAGAATTAAAACATCCAAATCAAGAAGATAGAATCAAAGTCGAAGGTCTTTTTTCTCCAGGACAGACATGCTTAGTAATTAACGATGTTATCGCGTCAGGACGTTCGATTTTAGATACTGCTAAGGCTTTAGAAGATGAGGGTTTAAATATTCGAGAATCCTTAGTATTTTTAGACAGACAAGTTGGTGGAGAAGATGCCTTAAAAGAGGCGGGAATTAAGTTAAGATCCGTGTTTACTCTGGAAGAACTTATCAGATCTTTGCTTTCTAAATGCCAATTGAAAGATACAGATGCAGCTATAGCGACCACGCTTATAGAAACTTTTCAATAATTATTCATTTTTATTCTATTTAATAACAAAAACTTGGTTTTTATAATTAAATTAATCTAATTTAATTCTAGTTAGTTTGTGTAGCCTTTTTATTTGATTCTAATTTAAAATTGGGATTACAGAAGGCAGGGCAAATGATAGAAAACGATTTTCAGGGCTATCCCCCAAGTTATCAGGCTTCTCATTTTTATCGAGATAAGGTTGGTGTTATTGTTTTATGCGGTGGTGAAGGAAAGCGATTATCTCCTTTAACCTATTGGCGTTGTAAACCAACTGTGTCGTTCGGGGGAAGGTACAAGCTCATTGATGTGCCCATTTCACATGCAATAGCCTCAGGCTTTTCTAAAATTTTCGTAATAGGTCAATATCTTACCTACACATTACAACAGCATCTTGTGAAGACGTATTTTTATCACGGAGTGCTTCAGGATCAGATACATCTTCTTGCCCCAGAGGGTAGAGATGGAAGTCAGGTATGGTATCAGGGAACCGCCGATGCTATTCGTCAAAACCTCTTATATTTAGAGGATACCGGGATAGAATATTTCCTTGTTTTGTCTGGAGATCAATTATACAACATGGATTTTCGTAGGGTTGTAGATTACGCTCTATCGATGCAATCTGATATGGTAATAGTCGCGCAGCCCATTCAAGAGAAAGATGCTTCAAGAATGGGAGTCTTGCAGATAGACAAAGATGCAAATCTTTTAGACTTTTACGAAAAACCACAGGAAGAAGAAATCTTAAATCGTTTTCGATTATCTCCCGAGGATTGTCGAAAACATAAGCTAGATCCTCAATATGGAAATTTCTTAGGAAATATGGGGATCTATCTTTTCCGAAGAGAGAGCTTATTTCAATTGCTTTTAGAGGAGCAAGGGGATGATTTTGGGAAGCATCTTATCCAAGCTCAAATGAAACGTGGGACAGTAAAGACTTTCCTTTATGATGGTTATTGGACTGATATCGGAACAATCGAATCTTATTATGAAGCAAACATTGCTTTAACACAAAAGCCTCGGCCTCAAGTTCGTGGTTTGAATTGCTATGATGATAGAGGGATGATTTATAGTAAAAATCATCACCTCCCCGGAACTATAGTTACGGATTCCATGATTTCCAACTCGTTACTTTGCGAAGGCGCTGTTATTGATTCTAGTAATGTATCTCATAGCGTTGTGGGAATTCGTGGTGTGATAGGGAAAAACTCTGTTATAGATCATTCCATCGTTATGGGAAATGACCGTTATGGAAGTCCAAATCAAAATGCTTTAGGTATCGGAGATAATTGTGAGATTTATAAAACAATAATCGATGAGAACTGTAGAATTGGCAATGGAGTAAAACTCACAAATATCCAAGGACATAGAGATTATGATTCCCCTGATGGGAAGTTAGTGGTTAGAGATGGAATTATTATCATTCCTCGAGGAACCAGAATTCCTGATAATTATATCTTTTGATAGCTGATTCCGTGGTTAATAAAAATAGCCATGGGAGTTTTTATCCATCGAGATTTTAGCTTCATATCCAGTAGACTATTGCTATAGTGACAACGCACGGACGTCTTTTCTATGCAGATATATGCAATAGCAGATTTACACTTAGCTATCGGAGTTCCTGAAAAAACAATGGAAGTTTTTGGTGAACCCTGGATTTCCTATCATGAGAAAATCCGTGAAAGATGGGAAGAGACAGTAGCTCCCGAAGATATAGTTTTACTCCCGGGAGATATTTCTTGGGCTATGCATATCGAAGAAGCTAAAGAGGATTTCTCTTTTATAGGTTCTCTCCCAGGAACTAAGTATATGATTCGTGGGAATCATGACTATTGGAGTTCCGCATCAGCAACTAAAATATCACAAATTCTTCCTGAAAATTTACATTATCTATCTCAAGGTTTTGCTCTATTGCATCCGAAGAAAGCTGTTGTGGGAGTAAGGCTTTGGGATAGTCCTACAATATGTGTGGCTCCTGAGTGTTTCCAATCTCCTCTTCTAGGAAAAGAACGGCACTATAGTGAGCAAGATGAGAAAATCTTTTTAAGAGAGCTTGGAAGATTGCAACGAGCTTTAGAAGCTGTTCCCGAAGATGTTGATCAGATTATTGTCATGACCCACTATCCACCTATCAGTAGTGATGGTACTCCTGGACCAGTATCAGAAATGCTTGAAGTGGATGGCAGAGTATCGCATTGCTTGTTTGGTCATATGCATAAAGTCCGCTCTCCTTTAGAAGGATTTGGAATCATTCGCGATATCGATTACAGGTTAGTTGCTGCTGATTATATAGATTTTATTCCCCAGGTTATACAGTGAAAATTCTTGCAGGCAAATACAAAGGGAAATCTTTAAAAACTTTTTCTAATCCCTCAGTACGTCCTACTTGTGGAGTAGTCAAAGAGGCGGTATTTAATATCTGCGCGGCCTATATTGAAGATGCAGTATTTTTAGATCTTTTTTCTGGAGTTGGATCCGTAGGTTTTGAAGCTTTAAGTCGCGGAGCTTCTTCAGTAACTTTTGTAGATTCTTCAGCACAATCTGTACGTTTAATTCGGGCAAATAGCCAATTACTGAATCCAGAGCTACCAGTTACGATCATGAAACAGGAAGCAAGATCTGCGATTCGGAGACTTACTAAAAAGGACATGTCCTTTGATCTTATTTACATAGATCCTCCCTATAATCTTGAAAATAGTTATCTTGGGGTCGTATTGCGTGATATTGTTTTAGGAAAAGTCTTAGATAAGCAAGGCTTGTTGTTTTTAGAAAATGCTTCCGCAGAACCTATTCTTGTTGAAGGTTTAATACTTAAACATAGGAGAAAGTTGGGAGGAACATTTTTATCGGAATATATTCTTGAGAATAGTTCGCATTAGTTCTATAAAAATTTATAAAATACTTAACATTAAACAGCTGGTATGTTTTTTGTTTTGATAAGTATATTTTTTGGCTTTCTGGTTATTTTTTCAAAAAAGTTTTTGTTCAAGTTTATCTTAGAGAGCACACTGGATAAAATTTCTTTTGTAGAATATGATGCGAAAAATCAGTCTGGAATCCGAGGCGTGAGTTAGCGTGAAAATCAAGAATTCCTCAAAGCTATATTTCCTAGCTCTTTTGTGTTTCCTACCTTTGGTTTTTCTAGGATGTTCTAGAGAAAAGAAAGAATTATTGGTAGGAAGAGATACTACTTGGTTCCCAAAACAATTTGGAATTTATACAGCAAATATCAATGCCTTCCTTAATGATCTTGTATCTGAGATTAATTACCGAGAGAATCTAAATATCAATATTGTAAATCAAGATTGGATTCATCTTTTTGAAAATCTTGATGATCAAAAGACAGCAGGAGCTTTTACATCAATATTGCCAACAGCAGAGATGTTAGATCATTACCAATTTTCTGATCCTATACTGCTTACAGGTCCTGTGCTTGTTGTTTCTGAGGGGTCTCCTTATAAGTCGATCCAAGATCTTCGTGGTAAGCTCATAGGAGTATACAAATTCGACTCTTCAGTATTGGTAGGTCAAGATATTCCTGATGCTGTTTTAAGCCCTTATCAACACGTCCCTATAGCTTTAGAAGCTTTATCTTCTGGTTGTTATGATGCTTTATTAGCTCCTGTTATAGAAGTCACAGCTTTGATAGATACAGCATATAAAGGACGTTTAAAGATCATTTCCCAACCTTTAAATCAAGATGGTTTAAGGTTAGTGGTTCTTCGTGGTGAGAAGAATAACTTGTTAGAAGGTTTTAACATGGGACTGGTCAAAAGCATGCGTTCTGGTAAGTATCAGACGATTAAACAGCAATATCGTCTTCCTTAACTTATTACGATTTTATTAAGCTTTTTTTCTCTACATGCGGCGTACTTTGAATAATTGTTGCTAATGATTCTACCCATTGAGGGGATTCATAAATAGCAGGCACACGCAAAGCATGGTATTTCCTCTCTATAAGTATGGATATGTACTCTTTTTCTATTTCATAAAGAGTTTCTATATGATCTGAAGTGAACCCAAAAGGGACAATCAGCACATATTTTTTATCTGTATTTAACCTTGCGCACGTATCTTTTGTTGATGGTGTTAACCATTTTCCAGGACCAAACTTAGACTGATAACAAAGATGAGTTTCTATGTTTTCTAATCTTGCAGAAATAGCCTTGAAGGATTTCTCACATTGTATGTCGTATGGATCGCCTTTATTCACATATCTCATAGGAAGTCCGTGAGCAGAAAATAATAGACAGCAGTCATTTATAGGGATATCGTGGGATTGTAAAAATTTCAGGATATGATCAATCATACATGAAATAAACTGCGGGTGACTTCCAAAATGGGGGACCCAAGAGATATCTAGTGATGGAAGTTGATTGTGAATAAATCTGACAATACTTCCTGTAACAGCATAAGTAAAATGTGGGAATAGGGGAACGCCAACAATCGGACAATCTCCAAGAGCTTTTAACTGTTGAATTGTGTGCTCGTGTGTATCGGGTAAATAGCGGTGAAAGGTAATTACAGGGGTATCTAAATGCACAGATAGAGTTTCTGCAAGCGATTCTGTATCTCGATATATAGGAGAGAATCCACCGATACAATTGTATTGGGGAAGAACCTTAGGTGTACGTTTTTTAGCTATAAATGAAAATAAGCGTTTGTGGATGAAAGAAGGAAGAAATCCTCCAGTAACATCACGATCTGTAAGTAATGAAGTTAAGAAAACTTCAATGTCATTAGAATGACGAGGACCGCCAAAATTTGCTAGTAGGTAAGCAGAAACCATAGTAACAAGCTTTATTATTTAATAATGTTGGAGCTATTGCATTAAAACAATTAGTTGCATAATTTCCCATAAAATTAAGATGAGTTTGTAAGATACATGAAGTTAAATAATGCTCTCCCAACTCTAGAAGCTTTATGTAAAAAAACACACCAAAAATTACGTCAATATCTTATCCGGCACAGTTTATTGTTATTCGGATGTTTATTATTAATGGCTGCGGAATTAGGTGTGTTTCTTTATTTTTTCCTATTTTCTGGGAAAACTATTGTTCCAGCATTTTGTCTTGCTTGTTTCTTTTTAACTCTGTTTGTCTGTCTTGTTGCGCGTTTATACATTTTGTCAGGGAAGCCTGATTTTTTTGAAAATCTAGCAATAGGGTATTTAAGAAATGCGCAAGCATTGTTTAATGGGAAACAAAATATTGTTGAAGAGCAAACACATCTAGCATCCTCTGCGACAAAACTTGCTATAGATTTACAAAATCAAGAATACACGCTCTTATCTAGTATACTGAGTTTTCTTCCTCAACATGACTTTATGAGGAAGTTTAGTTGTTTTTGCTTCTGGAAAGATTATTTTTTATTTCGAGAATGCTTACTGCAAAAGTCTATAGATGCCTACATTAAAGTTGTACAATCTATTCCTGTAGATCTTGGAGCTCATGTATCCTTAGCAGATGCCTATGTAGCTCTTTCTGGACTCTACGCTGATCCAAGGAAATATCCTGAATTTGATGCTAATTACTGGGTTCCTCCAGGGAGATATGGAGAAGAAGTTCAAGAAAAATTTTTCACAACAGCACAACGTGCAATAGAAGAATTCAAAATTTTAAATGAATATGCTCCGGGTAACGCTTGGGTACATGCGCAATTGGCCTACAGTTATCATGATTTACAGATGCCTCTAGAAGAGATTCAAGAGTATGAGATGATTCTCAAGTTAAAACCTGCTGATGTCGAGACGATGACCAAGCTAGGGATTCTCTATTTTCAACAAGGGATGAATGCTAAAGGCCTACGTATATATGAAGAATTAAAAAAAAGAGATTACAAAAAATCAAGAAAACTAATTAAATTCTATGGAATAGAATACAATAATTATTAGTTTTTTCTTCTTATTCTTTATAATAGTTCTCCTAGTTTATAGAGCATCTTATTTATGAAAAGTATTGATGTCGGTAATGATACGATAATGCGAAGCAGTCTTTGCGATAGGATGAGCGTTTCGTGGCGAGCGCGTTTTTCTGTTCGGACTCGTTACGAAATAGCTAGTGCCGTTGCTATTTTTGGCCTCGTCTTAGCTTTATGTGGATCTGGAGCCGTGTATCTTGTTTTTACATCATGTGCAATTTCTGAGATGTTTATTCAAGGGTGTATTTCTTTAGGGTTGATGCCTATTCCTGTGGCGATACTTTCTTTACTTTTGGGTATTTTGATTCTTCTCTATGGGATCTACCTATTGCCACAGCAAAAAGAAGAGAAAACGATATTTGTTTCTTAAAAGCATCCACTATATTTAATTTTTCTTAAGAATATAGTGTGCATGCGATTCACTTAACTTAAATGGAATGGAGTAAAATGAAAAAACTCATAATAGCATTTTTATTATTAACTTCTTGTGCAACACAACGTGTATTTAGCCTAGAGGCATCTTTCGATAGAATTTCTTGTTCAGAAGAGGGTGGGGATAAAGAAGAAGGTGGATGTGAAGGTGGTTCTTGTTCAGGAGGAGAGTGCTGGGAAGATTAGATAATTTTCACTGCTGTTCTCATGTTTTTAGTCGTTCTAGGTATGGGGACAAGGTGTTTTTATTTAGAATACACAGTAAGAGGAGTCAAATGAAGAAATTAATTTTAGCGCTGCTTTTATCTTTCTCATGTAGTTATGCAACGTTTGTTTTTGCTAATGATAGTGATGTGAAAGTGGTTGGTAATAATCCTGAAAATGAATTCGAACAAAATGAAAATCCTGATCAGGAGATCATATACTTGGATGGATATCCACATTACAGACATAAACCCATGCCTTATAGCGGGTAAGAGTGTTTTCTTTTTTGATGTTAGAAATGAGTCTGAAAATGGCTTCTGAAGCGTGTTTTTTTTGAATAAATAAAATCAGGAAACATGAAAAATCTAACAGTTTAATTCACAAGATAATGCGGGGTTTATTTATTCCTGAAACAGAGAGAAACATATAGTTAACATCTGGATCGTCATAGTTTTTTAATTGCGCATTATTCTTATTTTCTCATAAGGTTTATGGAAACCTTTATGCCAGTATCGATTTTTCCCCTGTTTTTAGTTTTTCTAGACGCGGCGAAGAGATATTTTCATCTGGCATATACAACAAGGAGAATAAAAATGAAAAAATTAATCTTAGCGCTTCTTCTAGCTTCTTCATGTGCTTGTGTAACAGCTGTTTTTGCTGATGATAGTGATGATGTGAAGGTAAGCGATAACAGTGATTCTGGAAATGAATCCGGAAACGAAGGCGGAAACGAGACTTCCGAAACTCACGAATAAGAGTTTTTCTCTTCTGTTGAGGAAACAGGGGCAAACCCCTGTTTCTCATTATTTAAAACGGCTAATTAGCTTAGCAAAATAACTTCAATGCTCGCTTTCAGTTTAAGTTGAAAATAATAGAGCGCCGATTCATCCCCAAAAATAATCAAAGTGTCCTGTATAGATTTGTAGAGGATTTTTTCTGCGGATTTCTCTCTTGCAAAGATGTTTCACCCTATTTTAGTAGCTGTAATCATGGCTACGTATTTGTGAAAGCAAGTGTATCTATTTTTTAAAATCTTTTTTTTATTTTTAAATTTTTAAAAGAGGAATAAGGCCTCGTGGTATATTACAAAGAGGGTTTCCGCCTGGATTAAAATTATTGCATTAATAAAGAAGATTATTTAAAACGTCTTCAAAAGGATTTTTCATTTTGTTTAAGATCAGATAAAGTAGTGTTTTTAGGCTCTTTATTTGATTTACGGTTATAAAATACATAATATTTAATTCAAACAGGACGAAAATAGGTCGCGTTTTAAGCGTATTAGGAAAAAAGTAGGAAGAGACAACGAATAGTAAAATTATAATTTCACTCTCTAGATTGTTTTAAGAACCTAGTGCTATCAGAGACTTTCTAGTTGTAGTGTATAGATTAAAGATTTTTTTATTAAGTTTCGCGATTAAACTAGTGTCTAAGGCAACGAGATAAGTGTCAAAGGGGATAATCTTTTTAAAAGGTATATATAGAGTGCTTTTTCGCGCTATTTTAAAAAGTAAATAATTTTTATCGTTTGATAGAACTCTATTAGATCAAATTTTTTAGCTGCTTTTGTCAAGTTTTGCTATAATAATCTAGTGATAGAGTCTTGAAAAGCTTAAAGGCTGAAAGACATGTTTTTCAGGAACTGTCAGAGTGTAGTAGTCTTTGGCAGAGGATCTGTTTTATATGAATAAACGGTGTGTAATAGACAAAATTTTAAAGTGTGTAGTTGTTGCCTCTTTGGTTTTGTTATATTGGTCATCTGATTTGCTTGAAAAAGATATCAAGTTAATCAAAATGAATGTTCGAGATGTACAACAAGACATCCAGGAATTACTTAGTATCGTAAAGCAAAATAATGCTACACGGTCTTCTAGCGCACTATCCCCCACATCATCATTATCTGTAACCACATGCTGTAACTTCATAGAAGTTGGAGATCCTCGCTATCCAAATTTACTTTCTCCAGATCCTTATATGGAAAAAACTCTAGGGAACCTTGTAGGGGATGATTTTAATCCTAAGGGTATTTTGCGCACGGCTCATGTTGGTAAACCCGATAATTTGAGCCCTTTTAACGGTTACGACTATATCATAAAGCTATATGATTTATGTGTCCCAGGATTGGCAAATGCACATGTGGGGAAATACGAGAAATTTTCTCCGGGATTGGCTCTAAAAATAGAAGAGCATAGCGTTGAGGATGGCTCCGGAGATCGTGAATTTCATATTTATTTGCGTCCTAATGTATTTTGGGTGCCTATAGATCCAACACGTTTTCCTAAACATGTACAGCTAGCTGATAATTTTATGCAGCCTCATCCTGTGACAGCACATGATTTCAAATTTTACTACGACGCGGTAATGAATCCTTACATTGCAGAAATGCGTGCTGTAGCCTTGCGTTCGTATTTTGAAGATATTGTTTCCCTTACTGTAGAAGATGATTTGAAATTTACAGTTCGTTGGAAAGCGCATGATCTTGTAGACGAAGAAGGAAAACAAGAGAAAAAAGTTCTATACTCTGCTTTCTTTAACACACTATGTTTACAACCCTTACCTTGCTTTGTGTACCAGTATTTTGCGAATGGAGAGAAAATCATTAAAGATGATTCCGATCCCGATATCTATCGTAAAGATTCTGTTTGGGCACAGAACTTCTCAACACACTGGTCAATGAATTATCTTGTTAGCTGCGGAGCCTTTTACTTTTCTGGAATGGATGATGAAAAGCTCGTTTTCACGAGAAATCCAAATCATTACAACCTCAAGGAAGCTTTAGTTGAGAAACGCTATGTTTATATCAAGGATAACTCAGATTCCTTATTTCAAGATTTCAAAGCAGGAAAACTAGATTTAGCCTATTTACCTCCGAATCATGTGGATAATCTAGCGAGTTTCATGAGAACTCCTGCTTATAAAAATCAAGCTTCTAAAGGCGAAGCTATTCGTGAAATGATCTATCCAGATCGTTCTTATGCCTATATTGGTTGGAATTGTTACTCCTTGTTTTTTGAGAATCGTCAGGTACGGCGCGCTATGAATATGCTCATAGATCGCGATAGGATTATAGAAGAATGCCTAGATGGTCGTGCTCATATAATTAGCGGACCCTTCTCACCTTTTTCTCCTTCCTATAATCAAAAAGTAGAAGGATGGCACTATTCTCCAGAAGAGGCTGCTCGTATATTAGAAGAAGAAGGTTGGATAGATTCCGATGGCGATGGCATTCGAGAAAAAGTCATAGATGGAGCTGTTATTCCTTTTCGTTTCCGTTTATGTTATTACGTTAAAAGTATTACAGGCCGCACTATTGCAGAATATGTAGCTACTGTCTGTAAAGAGATAGGCATTGAGTGTAGTTTACTAGGATTAGATACTGCCGACCTTTCTCAAGCATTTGAAGAAAAGAATTTCGACGCCTTGCTTACTGGCTGGTGTCTAGGATCTCCTCCAGAGGATCCTCGGGCTCTTTGGCATTCCGAGGGTGCAATGGAAAAAGGATCCGCCAATGTTGTTGGTTTCCATAATCCCGAAGCTGATAAAATTATAGATCAACTTAGTTATGAATACGATACGGGTAAACGTATGGATTTATATCATCGTTTCCACGAAGTTATTCATGAAGAGTCTCCCTATGCTTTCCTATTCTCTCGTACCTATTCTTTACTTTATAAAGATTACGTGAAAAACGTCTTTGTCCCTAAACAGAGGACAGATTTGATACCTGATGCTCAAGACGAAATGGTTAATCTTCATATGGTTTGGCTAGACAGGAAGGAGGAAGAGTGCTCAAGTATATCTTAAAACGTCTGATACTGATTCCCCTGACACTTTTTGCAATTGTTTCGATTAATTTTATCATACTGAATGCAGCTCCAGGAGACGTTGTTGAAGATCAATCTGTCGATGCTCATGGAGATGCGGGAAAATCAGATAAGATTCGCACGTATAAAGGTCCGGATCGTTACCTACAATTTCGAGAATATTATGGTTTGACTCTACCCATTTTCTTTAACACCCGTCCTAGCATGTCACACGCTAAGGTGAAAACGGGAATTCAGGAGATAATAGATAATTTCCAGAATAAAAAATCTAAAAAGCAATCATTTTCCAAGCTAAAAATTTACTGGGGTGATTGTGCGAAATTTATTATGCCGGCATTGTTGTTTGAGGCTAGCGATAATACAAAAAATGCTTCCTACCGTCATGTTGCAGCGGATCTATTTATTCGGGGTGCTATCCGTCAGGGTATCATAGGTTCAGGTTTGTCTTCGGAGCAATATGCATACAATGAGAAAGTCTCTAAGAACAATGCTTTGCTTGTAAAACTTCTCTCTGAGGAAGACATAGGGACTAAAGTTGAAGCATTAAAAGAATGGTTTCGTAAAGAAGGCGGCATGGAAACCTTTTCTTACAAACGTTTCTCTTGGAAGACATTCCTTTTAGAAACTCGTTTTGCTCGCTATATGTCACGTGTTTTGCGTTTGGATTTTGGAACTCTACGCAATGATTCTCATAAAACAGTGGTGTCTGAAGTTATCAAACGGCTGCGTTCATCGTTAACGTTGTCTGTTTTGCCCATGATTTTGGTATTTATTTTATGCCAGGTATTCGGAATGATTATGGCTTTAAATAGGAATCGTTGGTTGGATCATACACTAAATTTTGTATTCCTATTTTTATTTTCTGTTCCTGTTTTTGTTGCTGTTCCGTGGATTATTGATAATTTTGTCATCAATAAAACCATACCGTTTACCTCTATTCCGATGCCCTATAGTGGATTAAGGTCTTCTCCGGAAATTTTTAATCAGTTGAGTTCTTTTGGAAAGCTTATAGATACTATAACTCATAGCTTTCTTCCTTTCTGTGCTGTAAGCTATGGGGCATTTGCCTCTCAATCAAGATTAAGCAGATCTATATTTTTAGAAATTCTAGGTGAAGATTATATTTGTGCAGCACGAGCTCGTGGAGTATCTCGTTATGATATCCTAGTCAAGCATGTTGGAAAGAACGCAGCATCCTCTTTGATTACTTCCCTTGCCTCATCTTTAGGAGCGATATTAGGAGGAGCTTTAGTTGTAGAGACCTTGTTTGATATCGATGGATTCGGGAGATTTTTCTATCAAGCTATTTTGAATCGTGATCATAACGTAGTGTTGTTTTCTGTTCTTGTTGGATCGGCCTTATCTTTATTAGGCTATTTAATTGGAGATATTTGCTACGTGTTACTAGATCCTAGAGTGCAGCTAGGAAAGAAGAGGATTTAAAATCATGCAATCCCATACTTCTTTTTATCGTAGATTTTTTCAGGCATATCATAAGAATTTTCTTGCTTCACTGTCATGGAAGTTTGTCATATTTTTATCACTTGTAGGTATTTACGCGCCTTTATTTGCTAGTAGTAAGCCTATTTTAGTGAAATGGGAAGGCTCTCTTTTTTTCCCCCTGTTTAGATATTTATGGTTCCCTGGTTTTTACACTAAGCCAATCGATCTTTTCTTTAATGTGTTCATGGTAACACTTCCTTTTTTCTTTATAGGCTGTAAGTTTTCTAAGGGAAGTCTTCGTAAGGGGATTATTGGAATTTTGGCTATTGTTCAGATTTCAGGATTTATTTTTGTATATCGTGGGAATATTCAGGATCCTTCGGGAGATGAAAATCTTAAAAAGTTACGTGCTGAGAAAATCCTTTCACAAATTGCCAATAGTAGAGCAGAGACTGTAGTTTTACTTCCTAAAGATATGCGTACTTGGGAATTAGAAAAGACGTATATGAGTAAGTACGAGCAGCTAGGAATTTTGATAAAGTCAAAATACCGCAAACTACAGCATGAGAAATTGCAAAAATATTGTGTAGCCTATGAGGGATATAAGGGCTCACAAATGCCTACATTGCATCATTCCCAGATAAAAAATGAGCAAGTTTGTTTAGAACGTTTGCAGAAAAGATTGCAGAATTTGAGTACATCTTACGAGTCTTCTTTACAAACTTGGTATAAGGCAATTGATGAATACCGTCCTTTTCTTATGGCGCTTACTCGTGTTGAGCATGATTTAAATTTAGCTTTATATAACAAAGATCAGCATGAAAGTTTACTTTCGGTACATTCTTCAATAGAAGAAGAGGCTGAGCCTTTCCGTAAGCATTTAATAAAAACACGTCAAGTTCTTGAAGAATATAGTAAAATTCATAGTGCGATTAATTTTATTCAGGATAAGCGTACATGGATTAATGAAGAATCTGAGAAGCTGCGTATTCTCATTAACCCATTGCTGACTACATTTCATTGGGAAGATGATGCGGGGGGCTCTCGTGAGATGAACAAATATGTGCGTTGGTGGCAGCTTACACGCATTAACCGTAAAGATCTTCTAGCCTCTTTAATTTTCGGTATTCGTATAGCTTTAGTTGTCGGGGGAATTTCCGTTGCTATTGCACTATTTATTGGTACAGTCATAGGTTTAATTTCTGGGTATTTTGGAGGAACTACGGACATGGTTCTTTCTAGATTTACTGAGATTTGGGAAACCATGCCTATGCTATTTATTTTGATGCTTGTTGTTTCAATAACGCAGCAAAAATCTCTAATTCTAGATACGATATTACTCGGTTGTTTTGGTTGGACTGGGTTTAGCAGATATATCAGAATAGAAACTCTGAAGCAGCGTAATATGTCCTATGTACTAGCTGCAACCAATATGTGCTATAGCCATTACCATATTATGGTTCATCAGATACTCCCCAATGCAATTGTACCTATTATTTCCCTATTGCCATTTTCTATGATGGCGATGATTAGCTGTGAAGCAGGACTAACATTTTTAGGGCTTGGTGAGGAAAGTTCTGCATCTTGGGGAAATCTTATGAAAGAAGGTGTTACAGCCTTCCCCTCAGAAAGCGCTATTCTTTGGCCCCCAGCTATTATGCTTACAGCATTGCTAATTGCGATAGCCTTGATAGGAGATGGTATTCGCGATGCCCTGGATCCTAAGCTACAAGACTAACTTAAAGATCCTTCGAAATTAAGAAGGATGTTTTGGATTTGTTCTCCTGCACAGTAATGGCGCTCGCCATTACTTCCAAGCACTCTATGACAAGGGAAAAATAGAAGAAAGGGATTGTTTTTACAAGCTGATCCTACAGTACGCGGGTGCGTATCTGTTTCTCTAGCGATCTCTCCGTACGTGCGCGTTTGTCCAAACGGGATGTTTGCAATGCAATCGAGTATCGTGTTTTGTTGTTCAGATAAAATAGATGTATTGATGTAAGAAGAACGTGGAATATTTAATTTTTGCGAATATTTGGCACACAGTAAAATAATTTCTTCCATAGCCTTGTGTGATCCTGGGCCAAGAAACAAACAACAAAAAACAGGAGCTACGGAGAGTTGGGTTTTTACAACGGCGTTATTGTGAAAATGGACAATGACTTGTAGAGGAGGATATTTAGCTATCTGCAAGCCTTGAGAACAGGCTTGCGATAGAGAAAATTTAGAATCATCAGAAACTAAGTAAAGATTCTCGGACATGAAAGCAAACTACATTATCCCGCATTATTAAGTCTCTCAAACTTCGTTTTTGAGACTAAGCGTCCACGGTGATACCATTCACATTTATAGACACCAGCAGCGTAGATTTTTCTCATACCATGAGGGAAATTATTTCTCCAAGATACTTCTTCTGCGATAACTTCGTCTTCATTATAGCGTAATTCACATCCTTCCTTAGATCCTTTTACGAAAGGAATTTCAGCAGCTTTACAACCATTTTTAAATACTGTTGTAGTGCCATCTTGATATCCATAACGCCATTCTTCAATAGTACTAGGAATGCCTCCAGGGAGATAAGTCAAACGCAATCCGTGAGGTTGGCCATTAGTGTAGTGAGTGACTGTTTCAGGATCTCTAGTAGCATAGAAGGTGGTTCTTTTCACCATAATACCATCGTTAAAAGCCTCTTCAGAAAGAAGAACATTATTCGGAGAGAAGTTAGACCGTATGCCCTCTCCATTACGAATGGTTGATGTATATTTCCCGTTAAATGACGAATAGCTCCCTTCAATTACGCGACCTTGATAGGTAGTCTCAGTAAAATAAGGTTCGGTGATAGTGTCGTTATTTTTATTATCTGGCCAGCGAGTAACAACAAGGGACCCATCTTCTTGGAAGATTTCTTCCTGAGAAGGCAGACCGTTAGAAAAGAAGGTTTTATAGGAAACGAGCCTTCCTTGATCATAAGTCTTCACTACAGAAAGAGTGGTAGAATGGGGAAATGTTAGCGTTATCTCTCCATGAAGAAGACCTTGAACGTAAATTTCATAAAGGGTAGACCCATCCTTTAAAACTTTGGTGATTGTTCCGTCACAACCACGTTTTACCCAATCTCTTCCTGATACGATAATTCCGTAGTTATTACGGAAGGTCTCCTTCATAACCGAGGAATCTTGTTTTAGAGCTGACCCATAGGTAAAGCATGAGAAAGAGAGTGCGCAAACGCAAAAAAGCAGCTGTTTCATGAATCGATCGTTCCTTTTGTATCGTTTATTTGCGTGTTAAGCATAGCAAGTAAACGCTCATGTTCTTCTTCTATTTCTTGATTAGACAATGTTCTTTCCTTGTCTTGGAATACAAGGCGTAAGGAAACATTTTTATTCTGAGTAGTAGGGTTCTTATTTTGATATATACTGATAATGGAAACACTTTCAAGCCATTTAGAATGGAAACTCAAAAGTTTCTTTCTTAAAGAATCCACTGGTACAGACTCATGAACTGTCAATGTTACATCCCGGAATGAAGAGGGATAAATAGGATAGGGTTTGTATAAGTGTAAGGATTTCTTCTGTGTATGTAAAAGAGAATCTAATGAAAGTTCAGCAAAGAACACAGGATGTTTGATCTGGGCTTTTTTACATAACTGTGGATGTAGTGTCCCAAATCGTCCTAATACATGTTTATGAAGATAAATCTGCGCTTGTTGGTAGGGATGGAAATTCGCATGATCGCTAGGTTGTATTGTATAGGCCTGTGAAGAAACATGTAGATGTTGAAACAGTTTTTCAAGCCATCCTTTTATTGAATAAAATGATAAAGGACGTTCATGAGATATCCAAGATAACTCTTCTGCTTGTCCTGATAGAATGATTCCTAGACTTTGTGTTTCTTGATATTTTGAGTTTTTCTTTGTGTAAGTTGTTCCCAACTCAAAAGCATGTACATAGGGCGCTTGTCTATTGAGATTTGTTGCTGTGCTTTTTAATAATCCGGGAAGTAAAGAATCACGCAATACGGTAGCTTGTTTGGACCCCTGTAAAGAGATGCGATCAGTTTCTTCTCTATCTAATGCGGCTATTTCTGTATCTAGAAGATCACATGTGAAAAACTGTTGCAATCCTGAACTTGCTAAAAAGTCTACAATCTCTCGTTTGAGAGAGTACATAGGACTATAAATAGCGGGAGCTTTTTTATTCTCTATTTTCCACGGTTCTGTTCTGCAGACTTCTTCAACAAGATCTATCTCCTCGTGGATGTCATGGCGATAGGAAGGAACTTTTACTGATAAAATAGCGTTTTCTTTAGAAGTAATGCTAAATCCTAAGGCAGTCAGTTTCTCACTTACTTGAGAAGCGTTTAGAGATGTACCTAGAATTTTCTCTACGAGTTCTATTCTTAAGGATACATTGGAAGCTTGAGGTGCAGCACCCAAAACATGGATAGGGGATATCTGAGCATCAGGGAAAAGCTTTTGTATATAATGAATGGCTGCATAGAGAGATGGTAAAACATTATTTGGATCAATACCTCTTGTGAAACGGTATGCAGCTTCAGAATGTAGGGGGACGTGTGTTTGAGAAGCACGTATGACTTTTGGAAGGAAATAAGCAGCTTCTAGGATAATCTCTGTTGTTGAATCATTAAATGAAGAATCTAAACTTCCCATGACACCTGCTAAACCTACCGTATGGTTTTTGTCACAGATGATAGCTGTTCCCTGAGGGACAAGGATTTCTTCGTTGTTTAGAAGTTTTAAAGATTCATCTTTTTCTGCTTTTTGAGCATGCAGAGAATCAATATCCACAGTTTTAGCATCATAAACATGTAGAGGTTGCCCTAAAGACAACATAATGTAATTGGTGATATCTATGATGGAATTAATAGACTTTTGTTTGAGTTCTCCAAGGGCATTTTGCAGTTCCTGAGAAGAAGCCTCTGCAGAGACTCCGGAAATTTTTACGCAACAGAAGATGGGACAAAGATTTTCATCATGTGATGGGCGTTCTGTTGTGGTTGTTTCCAGGGGAGTAAACACGAATTCTGGAGGTAGAATCAGATCTACGTTTGTTACGTGGGTAATTTCTCTAGCAAGACCTAGAAGCGAAGCACAATGACCTAAGTTAGGAGTTAAAGAACATTCTATGAATGTATCGGCAAGAAGTGCGCATGCACTTTCTCCTAGAGGAGTATTTTGAGGAAATTCAAAGAGTCCTCTTTCTGTTGTTTGTAGATGAGCAAAGCCTAATTCATCAGCGCCACAACACATACCTTGGGATTCTACACCACGCAGTTTAGACTTTTTTATTGTGTAGGCGTTGCCTTCGTGATCATGTAGTTTTGCTCCTGGCAGAGCTAAAGGGACTATGATATCAGGACGACAATTAGGAGCTCCGCAAACTATTTGGTGTTCTTGTTGTCCATCAAAAAGAGTGGCGACTACGAGTTTATCTGCATTAGGATGGGGAACTGTTTTTAGTATTTTTGCTGTGACGATAGAAGAGAAAGAACATGTAAGAAGTGTTTCAGTTTCAGTTTCTATTCCTATATGATCACAAGCTTCTATAATTTGTTTTATAGATAAGGGAGAAGAAAAAAATCTTTGTAATGAGGATAAAGAAACTCGCATGGATATTAAAGATAAGACGTTTTTATGACAGATTTTACGAGGAGGAGTGTATAGTGGCAAGTATTTTAATGTTCAGAGAGAAGCTCAATTTTAGGAGTAATCTTTAATGACCTTGCAAAAAACGACTCGATGGCTGTGGCAGGCATTAGTTTTGAGTGCGGTATTAAATATTGTTTTCTTACTTTTATTTTACTCAACTATCTTTCGAAAGGATATTTATAAACTACGTTTATTTTCTGGTCCTTTAGTGGCTAAGAGTTGTCGAGTGAAATATATTCCCCAAGATTTTCTAGAGAATTTATCAGGAGCTTCTCTCGAGGAATTGTATCGTTTATTGGATGAAGATCATTTACTTTACGGACGTCCGCTAAAATTATGGGCATTAAGTGTGGCTATTCATACTTATGATCTGGATGTGGGCAGTGCGCTTTCTCATCCTCTGACATTCACACAATTGCGCAGTAATGGAAAAACCTGGTTACTTCCGAATATCGATGAGAGGGAGTATGGTTTAGTGCGACGTTATTTATCTCGCGAGCGGTATCCTTTTACATCTCGAGGTTTGTTTGTTTCCATTGCTAAAAATTTAGAGCAAGGTGTTGTTGACGAAGATTGTTTATACCATTTTTGTCACACCCCTGAATTTCTTTATTTACGCACGTTACTTTGTGGTGCTGATGAGAAGGTGGCCTCTATAGCTTCCTTGGCAAGAATGGTAATACGTAATGAAGAGCAAATATTTTTTTCTCTATGCAACGAAAACAACCGTGCTACAGAAATTTCTGATCAACAACGACAAAAATTTTTATCTGCCTATATAAATTTAGGAGAGCCTTTAGCTGCTTTATTATTACTCGTCCATGATGAAGATTGGGTTATTCATGAGTTTGCGGATGAGGCCTTAAAGACATTTATCGATCTTCTCCCTAAAGAATCTCCCTATAGTCAAAATTTTATTTCTCGGGTCAGCTCAACACCACGTTCTTTTGTTGTAAATGATGTCAATATGTCAGAAACTCTCGTTAATGATACACAAGAGGCTATTTGCGAAGATTATATTGTAAAAGATGGAGATTCCTTATGGCTGATAGCACGTCGTTTTGGAGTGAGTATTGATGAGATTATGCGTGTGAATCACATGAATCATCATCGTCTATTACCGGGGAAACGTCTAAAGCTTCCTCCAAAGTCGTCATAGGAACGAGATCCACTCCTCCTGGATGCCAGGGACCACATTTCCCTATTCTTTTTATTGTTAATCCAAGGCCTTTGATACATCCATGATGTTTTAAAGCCTGGAGAGCATACTGTGAGCATGTGGGGAAAAACCTACATGGATTTCCTAGCAAAGGGGAAATGGTCCATCTATAGATATGGATAAGAGCACAGCATAGGTGCGTCGGTAGGTTTTTAATAAGCAATTTAAATGACATTAAATACGTCTTTAAGTAGAGCGACGGAAACTTCTAGCATAATCAACCAAATAATTGTCCATTCTAGTGATGAGGAATGTTGGTGATTGAGTTGGTCATTTAAAATTTCCAATACGTCTCCAAGAATTGTTAATCTATGATTGAGAACATTAATTCTAGCGTTAATATCTAAACAGTTAAGAACATCAATATAAATAGGTTGTGTTTGCGGATGTTCCCAGAAAAAGTCCGGTTCATCAAGAATATCAGAATGAAGATTTACAGAAGCTTTATCTAAAAATAGTTTACCAATTTTTTTTGCTATTGCCCTCCTTGGCATGGAGATTTTCCCTTTTGTAGCCAAATCTTGAGGTAAGCGTTTAGAGTCTTCAATAGTTTTATAAATAGTAGCTTCAAATATGGTCAGCTTTACTGATTGAGCTAGACCAAAAGATATAGCTAGCTTTGTATTGAGTTGTGAATCCGCTAGGATCAATCTGTCCCTACGTATTTGAAGTTTTTCTCCGTAGTGGAAATTGTAACAATCGATTTCTGGCTGGGGGAGGATCTCTGGAGAAGCAGTAACAATAGATTGTAGGATTTTGATTTCTTCAAATTCTTCCCATCCCCAAAATACAGCAACTCCAAAGGGGAAAAATACGGCAATCTTGTCGCATTCTTCGGGATTTTCCGAGGATACTAAAACATATTCCCTGGATAGAACTGTGGGGAAGCGGGTTTTTAGTAAGTGAAAGAGCACGTGCAAGTTATAAGCTGAAGCTGTGCAATGGGCAGTACAACGCATGATTCTTAAAGATTATTGTTAGATCTTTCTCTAATGTACTTCATTTTTACTCAGTCGGAAACATTTTTTTTCTTGAGGTAAAGGGGATTCCCTAGCTAAGCTATTTTTTTTGCGGAAGTGGCGGAATTGGTATACGCGCTATCTTGAGGTGGTAGTGGAGCTTTCCTTAGGGGTTCGAGTCCCCTCTTTCGCAATGGAAGTTGCTCATAGGCCTCTTCTTCTTGATTTCTTTATCTTGAATTTTCATAGTGAGCATAGTTTCAAGTTTGGGGTGTAAACCTTGCGGTTTCTTTCGATTTTTTTCTTTGTATTCTCATCATTGTTATCGGTAAGTCTCCCAGTCTTTTCTGAGCATTATATTTCTGAGGACGAAAAGTTTTATATAGATCGGTTTAATTTTTCTGGGGAGTTTCCCGATATGGAAACTATGGAAATTCATGCTCAGAGAAAAAAACGAGTGCATTTTGATGCTTCTGGAGAGTTCCCAAAATTAGAATCTATTGTTTACAATGGGTCATTTGGATTTTTACGAGCTAAGTTGACCGGGAATTATCCTGAGCTCACTTCTTTGGTATTCGCCTGTTCATCATGTAAGATGGATTTAGATTTCCGAGGAAGGTGGCAGCAAAATACTACGATTTCTGTGAGTAATGAGTCGGAACCTCTTACATTGACTTTTCCTAAAAATGTAGGTGTGATTGTGCATACCAAAGTATCTACAAAAGGGAAGGTTGTTTTAGAGGGAGATTTTGAAAAACGTGGCCGTGGTATTTGGAATAAAACGTATCACAATCCTTTAGTCGGTATAGCGCCCATTACCTTAGTCTTTGAAGTTCGCAGTGGCTCCGGAGGAACGATTACTCTCCGATAAATTCTTATTCTTATCTTCATGAATTGTACTTTCAAACATTCGAATAATCTTTTCTGAAAATTCCAAATGAAAATCTGATAGATGTAGGAGATCTTGGAATTTTTTAGCATGGATAAGAGCAAAAAGAACTTGCTCTTCTTCATTTTCTATCATGACGGCACCTTCAGGACCGTGGTCTAGACAAAATTTTAAACCTTTATAGCGATAGAAATTTCGAGAAATAATAGTTTTCTTACAGCATGTGCATGTCGAAGACAGGTCTAGAACCCCTTCATATTGTAAAAGTTTAAGTAAGAAAGTTGCTGAAAACATTTCAGGATTTTTGCTTTCCGGTAAGCGGTATAAGAAATTTAAAAATAAGGAAAAAAGTTCTTGAGAGGGCTTTTCCTGCCACTGTGATTCTAAAATACCTTGAGCCATTTTCCCTGCTGCTTGCAGTAGGGGAAGAGAGGATTTTATTTCTGAAAATGTATTTTTTGTCTCTGCACAGATTAGCTTGCGCATTTTTGGCGGAGAGTAATCGAGACTATAGATTCCCAAGGACAGGGGAATAAGAGCCTCTCTGAAATCGCAATAAATAGACTGGCCTTGCTTTGCAAAAAATGTAAGGAGCCCTAGAGGAGAAAATACTGTGGTCACACAGTGATTTTTCCCTAAGGGAACATTTTGTAGTGCAATAGCCGGAGTTAGGGTGTGCATGTCTTCAGTTTACAGATTGTACAGAGTTTAATTTGAGATAATAGGAAAGTAGTTGAGGGTAGCTGGGGAGTCCTGGATAAAAATCTAGGGTCTGTGTTTTAGGATTTAAAAATCCTGTTTGTTGTTTTCTATAACATACAACAGAAAGACAGGGGGCTCCAATAATATAGTTATAGCTTAACAGCTGGTTGATTGTTTGTTGGTTAATCACTCGAGCTTTGCATTCGATGAGAAGGAGCGGTTTTGGATTTCCTAAATTATATGTTTCCCCTTCAAGATTCGTATAAGTTGCTGGCGTGATAACAAGAAGATCCGGACGACGGCGTGGAAGGCGTATATCCTTACGATTAAGAAGGGGGAATAGGGTTTTAAGCCCTTTTTCCACGATAATCAAAGATGGTGGATAAAGTAATTCTTCGATCAGAAAGGCAATAAGTTCTTGGCGAACCTTTTCTTCAGGTGTTGATGCCAAGATCTTATGCCGTATCGGATCAAAGATTTTTAGAGATTCAGCGTTTGTCAATATCTGCTCATTAGAAGATGTGAAATCCTGGGGCGATGATAGGCTCGATGAGGACATAGTTGTCGTCGTTTTGTTTATGGATTAGCTGAATCTTATGCTCTTTTTCATTTAGGAAGACTAGTACTTTATCTCGGGAATCTTCGAATTTCTTAATAGCTTCATCTTCAGATAGAACGGGTAGGTTGATTTTTTTCTTAGAGAGGGTCTTTTTCGCAGATCCGGGAATATAACCATACTGTTTTAAAGAATCCCATGCATCCATAGTTTCTATGGGCAACATATCATCATAGAGATGAGTAGCCTCTTGAAGCTCAACGATGTGTTCTTCTTTTTTTGATAGCCCTATATCGTGTTTCTTCTTGTCTTGGCGGATTTTCAGATGTTTATTCGCCAAAGTGCGCATTTTTTTAAAGGCCGAAATTACAGCACTATAAGCATTGCTGTGTTGTGTTTTTACCTGGAACGTCTCTTTTCCCGTAGTCGCGGTTAGGTGCACTTCCGTTCCTTGCTTTTCTTTATGTGATGTCAAAACTACATGAATAGAGTCTAATGCGGGTAGTTGACCGCTTTTTTCAATGATCAACTGACGCAGAGGTTGAGAAATATGAAAAGATTTACCCGTAATTTCTAGATTGGCAGCCTCGTCTCTTGGGGTTTTTTTCTGCCTTGCCGATCGACGTTGAGGATTGTGCATGCCGTCTCCTTATGGTGAAAAGATTTATACAACATATGGAGATGAAAAAATCGAAAAAAGAAAAAGAGATTCTCCTATTTGTATTATAGGAGGGAAGCTCTTTATTCTAAAAAGTTTTTAACGCACCGAAGAGGGCTCGAACCTCTAACCACCTGGTCCGAAGCCAGGTACTCTATCCGATTGAGCTATCGGTGCCTAGGACAGCCCTTTTTCAAGGGATCTGAGACCTTTGAGAATGGAAAGCTTAGCAGAAGTTTCTCGGAAACTCAAGAAAAACTCCCCCGCTTACGGGGTTGGGAGTTTTTAGCATAGGGCTAGCATTGTGTCAGTGAGATAGGTAGGGCTTTCTAGGATAACCACTCTTTCCAATACATTAGAGAGTTCTCGGATATTCCCGGGCCAGGAGTAGTCAAGAAGCGCGGTTTTAGCACTCTCGGAGAGAGTTTTTATAGGTTTATTGTTTAATCTACAAAATTTTTCTAAAAAGTATTGAGATAGGGGGAGAATATCTTCTTTTCTCTCTCTTAGAGGAGGGAGGTAGAGGGGGATGACATTAAGACGATAAAATAGGTCCTGTCTGAAGATCTTTTGGTCAACAGCTTCCCTGAGATTACGATTCGATGTCGCTAAGATGCGTACATCTACCGACAGAGTTTTTGTTCCCCCAAGATGTTCGAATTCTTTTTCCTGAATTGCTCTAAGAAGCTTTGCCTGAAGATTGATGGGCACTTCTGTAATTTCATCCAGTAATAAAGTCCCTGTATGTGCGAGTTCAAAACGCCCAGCTTTTTTTGATGTGGCTCCGGTAAATGCCCCTTTTTCATGACCGAAAAATTCGGATTCTAAGAGAGTTTCTGGAATAGCTGCGCAATTAACCTTTATGTAAGGTTGGGAAGCTCTAGGGGAGTTTCTATGAATGAAAAAAGAAAGCACCTCTTTTCCACATCCCGATTCGCCGTGAATAAAGATATTTGCGGAGCTGTCAGCAGCTTTTCTTGCTTTAGATAGCAAATCCTTCATCGAAGGACTTTCAGCAATTAGGGGATGAGATTCCGATGAAATTTGCGACTTTAGCAAAAGGTTCTCATTTACAAGATCTTGTAATTCTTCAGCTTTTGCTATGAAAGCAAAAAGGGCTTCTGAGGAGAAAGGCTTAGTAAGATAGTTAAATGCTCCATGATGCATCGCCTTTACAGCGTTTTCTATAGTTCCATAAGCCGTGATCACTAAGACAGGAGTTTCTGGAGAGTATTCTTTAGCTATTTTGATAATATCAATACCACTACCGTCAGGCATATTCATATCCGATATAATCAGGTCGTATTTCTCTGAACGTATCTTGTGGCAACCCTGCTTAACATTATCCGCTGTAAATGGCGAAAATCCTCTGGATAAAAGAAGTTCAGAAAGAAAATCTCTGAGTAAGGGCTCATCATCTACTATTAACACTCTTTCTATAGTCATTGGGCGTTTTATTAATTTTTAAGTTAAGATTTCTTATTACTAAATAGAATTAATCTGTGTAAAGAAAGATTTATTTATTCTTAATTCCTCTTTATTCCTTTAATTAAGGTTTTTTCAATTGATTTTTAGTTGTTTAGGATAGTAAAATCTTTCGACTTAATTTTATTTAGAGCACTTATAGCATGGCTTCTTCTCCAACACCAAATTCTTTGGTTTCTTCGTTGAATCCAGAAATTACACAATCTCGTTTATCCCTATTTTCAGATTTAACTCCTCTAGAGAGAGGAGAGATTTCCTCTGCTTGGAAAGCACGATGTCAGCTTGCCTCATGTATTGGGCTGTTTTGTTTATCTCTTCTTGCTATTTGTGCCGGAACTTTAGTTCTAACTTTATTGCCAGCCGTCCCCATGCTGATTGGAATAGCATTTATTGCTCTTGGCAGCGTTTTGCTGGTTACGAGTTTGTTACTACACTTTTCAACACGGCCGAATAAGAAAACGGTAGCGCAGCAGGTAAATATTCAAGATTTACAGACGCAACTTCAGGGTCTGTTAGCGACAACGGATGCGCGTGGTTTAGCTATAAACGGTTTTGATTCTAATGGCGATCCAAAATTAATAATTCAAGGACGAGAGAGTCTATTAGCAAAATTCGATAGAGATTTGCGTAAAAAAGAAGTGGATTTATACCGTCTCATATCTTCTGAAACAGAAAATAGACATCATGTTTTGTCTAATTTAGCAGAATTTCGTGAAATGCAAGAGCGAATCAGTGAGGAGCTTGAGCTTTTATATCGTTCTTATAATCAGCATATAACAGGAACGCGAGATGCGGGACGCGATGGGCGCTTGATGGAGCTATATCAAGAGAGAGATTTGCTCATCCAAGATCTTGCTGGTGTAGGTATCGAAAAAGCAAATCAAACAGAGGCTATTGCGAATTTACAGACCACTTTAAATACTCTTATCCAACGTATCAGATCATTAGAGAATCAAATTACTGCTGATGCTGATAGCGGTCAGCAACATGCAGGATTGGTGACGGGACTACAACCTCTGTTGCAAGAGCAAAATATTTTATTGTCTAGGCTTTCTCAAGCGTATGAAGCGTTAATTAATTTATCCATACGTGATGAGAACTTAACTAATCGACGTATTGATTTAGAGAAAGAAATTCAATGCCTTATTGAATCTACATCCGAAAGGATAACCTTTAATCGGGAATATAAAGATAAATATCTACGTTCTGCGGGGACTATAAATCAATTAACGAATAACCTACGCGAGAAAGAAGCAACGCTTCTGGGTCTTACCCAGGAAATAGAAGCGTTAACTGAAGAAGTGGAAAGGCTTCGCAATCGGCGGTTGAGCGGAGAATATACTCAAGAAGATATTGATCATTATCGCAATGCCATAAGTGTTAAAGAAGCAGTGATTGAACAGCTTCAAGAACAAGTTGTAAGATATAGACAGCTTATTGACGAGGCAGCTGCTGTTAATAGCCGTATTTCTCAAGGGACTCAAGAGAACGAGAGACGAGCTTTACAAATTACAGCTTTAGAACAAAGAGAGAGAGTCTTAAATACGAAGATTCTTGCGCTACAAGGGGACATTGATAGACACGAAGCAGAAAAACAACGTCTACGTTTGGAAAATGAAGAATTGCGAGAGCTAGTATTAACCACAGAGAGCAACCCAGGCTCTAGTGCTCAAATAGAGGCTCTTCAAAGAGAAATTCGAAGATTAACAGTAGATTTAGAAGCCATTATTAGAGAACGAGCAGATCTCTCAGAAGCTCTTTCTATTACACGTACACAATTAACAAATTTGCAATTGCGTTATGCAACTCTTAGAGAAGAAGTCCTAGCCAAGGATGAGGAAATAGTGGGTCTTAAAATAGAAATTGATAGACTCCGTACGGATATCCGTGTTTACGATAACGATATTGATAACCTACATCGCTCTTTACGAGGCGAGGTAGAATTAAGAAATTCTATAGATATCTTAAGAAATGAGATTGATAGATTAGAGCAAGAAAAACTTAATCTTAATGCACGTCTGTTGGATGCGGTTGAGCAAAACCGTACAAATATAGCATTGCTACAACAAAGTGAGGAGGAAAAGGAAAGACTTGTTCAGGAGATACAAGATTTACGCATACGACACGATCAAGAGAAGTCTGCTTTACGAGAGGAGATAGCTCAACTACAGCAGAGTATGCGGGATCGTCACCTACAGCATACAGAAGAGACCTCGCGATTGAGATTAGAAAAAAATCAGCTAGAAGATCTTCTCAGAGATGCAAATAGAATAGCTGAACATAGCGAGGAAGGGGCTATGCAGATGCTGGCTACACAGTTAATCGCGTTATCCTCCAACATTAAGCAAAGGAAAAAAACTGAAGTACAACGCTTAGAATTTCCAGAGATGCTTGCTTTCACTGCTCCGAGATTTTTCGGAAACGTAGGAACGAACATATCTTGTAGACGGTTACGTCCTGGAGTGTATTTAGAAGAAGAACTCCCTACAAATGCTACAGATGCTCAGAAGCGTGCTGTTATAGAACAACGTTGTTTGCGTGAATGGTTTTTAGCATTGCTGGGCTTCTTCACTATAGATCAGATAGAGGCGATGTCGCAAAGAGCTAATGCACTAGTTGCAGCAGCTCAGGGACAACCACATTTGGATAAGCTATTTGATGAATTAGCTGGTGAATTCCCTGAAATCCGCACTTCTTCTGGAACGCTTACCGAATGGTTGTCAACTTGCTATAGCTATGTGACAGAACTACCGATTTTCACTGACTATCCACGTTGGACAAGTTTCTTATTCTCGATGGTGCAGAAAATGCATAGACAAGAGGGTGGCATGTTAGAGAGCTACTCTGAAGAAGAAAATAACTTCTTGAGAGCTATGTCTAACTTCTCTGGTAAGATTCCTTTAGTTTTAGGAAGTATTGGTCACGGTGAAGGTACAACACCAGGAGCCGCAAATCCTTTAGGAGATTTGAACTATGAGAATCTGGGAAATATTACATGGAATCGTTTAATAAGAGTTGTAGAGCAGCTTTTATCTGTCAGAAGTGGTCTTAATGGTCCGTTTATCTTAGAAGTACATGATATTTCTGAAAGTGCCGTAAGAACAGTAACTGCTGGAGTTTATACTGACATATTAACTCGACAGTTCCAACCAACCGGATGGAATCCTCCAAACGATCTTTAATTCTTTGTTTTAGGGTTAGGGAATCTTTAGAGTGAAGGTGATATTTGCGTTAGCATTTTCTACGTGAATGTCACCACAGTGCAAACGCATGATCTTTAAAGCTTCTGCCAATCCTAAACCATTTCCTTGAGCTTTAGTTGTAAAAAATGGAATAAACAGCTTATCAAAAATCTCTTGAGAGAGCTGACCAGGATTTGTCACCGAAATATCTCCCGACGAATGTAGGATGACTGTCATAGGGGATTCCGTTGCTTCAGCAGCATTTTTTACAAGATTCCACACTACACTATTCATTCTATCAGGATCTATAGAACGTATTATAGAAATTGAAGTCTCACGTTCGAATTTGCAAAAGGGAAACGTGATTGATAATAGCGGAATAAGTGATGAAAAAAAATCTTGTAGATCTATAGCTTTTAGATTTAGCGGTTGGGATTTTGTGTACTCTAACATTGAAGAAACTAAAGTGTTTAAAGAACGTGTTCCATCAATGATTGAGGAAAGCATACGCTGATGACGTGGGGAGGAGAGTTCTTCTTTTAATAGAGAGGCAAATCCTGCAATACCACTTAGGGGGTTGCGAATTTCATGAGCTAGGGTTGCCGTCATTTTCCCTAGTTCAGCTATATTTTTATATCTTTCAATAGCATTTTCTAGCTGCTTATATTCTGAGCGATCTCGAATTAATAGAAAGAGGTAACCATTTAAAGAGTTTCTTCTTACGAAGATCTCTGCATCACGATCTTGATCATTTTTCGATAATGTTAGGCGTACTGTTTTTGGAGAGGGTAGAGATTGCAGCGCTTCATTTATAGAAAATCCAAAGAAAGTTTCTGGGAAAAAATCTGTGAAGGGTTTTTGCAATATTTCTAATTCTTCAGGAATACCTAAAATTTCACGAGCTTGTGAATTACAAATTAAAATGTTGCCTGTTTCTGAGAGTAGGATAATCCCATCAGGAATGGCTGTAAGAATAGTATCCGCTTCTTTATAAGATTGGGTGATACGAGATTTGATCTCTATCAACTCTTGAGTTGAAGAACATGATTTACAATCGTTGCTGCTCATAAATCCCTAACTCTTTTTTTCTCTGCAGATAGTTGAGTTTGTCCGTATCAAGAATTTTCGTGATGATTTCTCGAATATCCGAGAGTTCTTCTTGAATGTCTTGAGGTAATACCGAAGTAAAACAATGCCGAAATTCTTTAATCTGGTTATCAACTTTGTCTATACAAGATAGAAGTGTTTTTTTCTGTTGTAATACTTTTTCGAGTTCTAAAGGAGTTAATGAAGGCTCTGTTTCAGTAAGATCAAGAATAGCTAAGAAAAAGCCTTTCTTTTTTTTAAGGAGAAGTAGGAGAGCTTGTTCTTTCATAGGAAGCAAGGGGTTCGGCATGTAGCTTTTCTTAAAAAAAACTACTAACGAATTTATTAGCAACCTGAAAAAACTGAGAAAGAAAACTTATGCCGGCGATTGGACTCGAACCAACACCTTATTGCTAAGAGTAGATTTTGAGTCTACCGCGTCTACCATTCCGCCACGCCGGCATAAAGTGCGTCTACACTGTACGTGTTCTTTTCTAATAAGCGCAAGGGAAATCTCTTAAGATAGGGGAGATGGGGGAGTCTCTATAGGCTGATTTTTTTCTAGATCATAGAGCATTTCTATAGCTAGGTAGGTTCCCTTATCTTTTTGTGTTAGGGTTATGAGAAACTCTTCATTTCTTAGAGTTTTTTCTGTGGTTATAAAATCTATAGAACACGGGTAGACGCTTTTCTTTTTGTATAGAGATCGTAAGAGAGAACTTAGAGTGTCTATAGAAAATTCTTTATCGGCAAATAAAAGAGCAGCGTTTCCATTAAGATGCTTAGCAGAGAGCATTTTACCGGAAGCTTTCAGAAAACGAAAATGTTTATGGCAACAAAATCCTTCGATTATGGAGATGGTATTGAGTGTATTTAATAAACGTGTAATGTCAATAATTCTTGAATGAATGGGAAAGATTTTACACAGGCTATGGTTCAATCCATCACAATCATAGAGGGTGCCTTTCTCCGTTTCTATAGAGATTAAGGATCCGTGGCAATGAAACGAATATCCGGTGATTACCCGTTGTTGTGGAGTGGGCCAGGAATAGTCAGGTAGGGGGCGATCCTGTTTTTTGGGATAAATAACGACAGAATGTCCTTGTTGTGAGGTGATTCTCCCCGCACGTATATGTCTACACGGTGTTTCTGTAGAATTTGTACAACTACAAAGCAAGGGAAATAAAAATAATCTAAAACTTATCTTAATAAGAATCCTGTGCACAGGCTAGAATCTCACCTAATATTTTTAGTTGTTTTAAAGAAATAAAGTATAAATTCTAAAGCTTATTTCATTGCGTTGTCGATTTACTATATTCAATTAGCGAAAAAATATAATAGGGTGGGGTTAGGATAGCCATGAATATCAATGATTATCAGGTTTTCTTTTTTGATTTAGATGGTTTGGTTATCGATACTGAACCTTTATATTATAGGGCATTTTTAGAAGCATCTAGAGAGTACGGTCTTGATGTTGCTATGGATTTCTCTACATATTATTTATTTTCAATGTTGGGGAGAGAAGTTTTCAAACAGAAATTCTTAGAGATTTATCCTAATACAGAATCTTTTTTTCCACAGTGTTTTCACGATCGAGAACGTATCTATAGAGAATTAATACAAACTGAAGTCCCTTCTTTATTTCCTGGTGTTGAAGATTTTCTGGGGTTGCTATTAGCTGAAAATAAAACCGTAGGCGTGGTTACAAATTCCTCAGAAGAGCTTGTCCAACATTTTCGAGGGGTGCTTCCTCCGCTCAATCGGTTTCAATTTTGGGTAACTCGTGAAGATTATGAACGTTCCAAACCTTATCCCGATAGTTATCAACACGCCTATGAAGCGTTTGTTCAAGAAGGAGAGAAGGTTGTAGGTTTTGAAGATAGTATAAAGGGGTTGCGCGCTCTTACAGGGATTCCAGCAACATTAGTTGCCGTGAATGCGATTTCGCCCCTATCTCGAGATAGTCATGAAGATTTTTGTGAGAAAGATTTTCACTATTTCGCGTCTTTCAATGAATTGATCGCACATTCCGGATTGCAAAACCAATTATAAGGTTTAGGATAACATACATGATGCAAAGATAACGCATAGCTTGGGGCTGTTGGTGGTCCCTGTCTACGATTTTTCTTTTCTAGGATCTCCTGGATATAATCCGGAGGATATTTTCCTTTGCTAATATCTAAAAGAGATCCAACGATGTTCCTTACCATTTTATATAAAAAACCATTCCCTTTGCAAATAATGGTTACTGTTTCTTCCTTATCTATAATCTCTAGTTTGAATAATGTTCTTATCGTAGAGCTATAATCTCTTCCATGATTTGCGAAAGAGGCAAAATCATGAGTCCCTAATAGGTAATTAGTTCCTTTTTGCATAAGATCTACATTTAAAAGATGCCGTGGATAATAGGAAAAATGACGCTCCCAGGGAAGAGGTTTCTGAGATCTTGTGAGAGAATAGTGGTATTCTTTAGCGATAGCTGCAAAGCGAGAATGAAAATTGTCATCAGAAAGAACAACATCACGAACAACAATATCTTTGGGTAAAATAGCATTGAGCATTTTTTTTATGCCCCGAACTTGTGAAAACAGTGGGTGGTGGGGTTGTGAAAAATGCGCTACTTGACCAAAAGCATGAACTCCAGAATCAGTGCGTCCTGAAGAAGTTACAACGACACGTTTCCCTAAAATTCTTTCTAGGGAGTTTTCAATAACTTCTTGAATAGAGAGATCATTAGGTTGTCTTTGCCAACCGGCATAGGCAGTTCCCTGATAGGCTAGGAGTAAAACAACTCGTGTCATAGCAAGGCAAGAGCGATGGTTAAATCTTCAGGGTAAGTAATTTTTATCTGAGGATGTTTATTGGATACTAAAGATACGGGAACATTTAAAAGTTCCGCAGCCTGTGTATCATCAACCAGGGTAATCCCTTCCCTATTAGCAAACTCAAGACCTGCTAATAGTATCTCTGTCTTTATACATTGAGGTGTATGAACAATGGAGAGGGCATCACGATCTAAAGTTTTTACAGGATAGCGTTGTTTGATTGTGTAGGGGACATTAGATACTAACGTTGCAGCTCCTGTTAATAGAGCTGTAGCAATAAGTTCGCTAACCTCATCAGCATAAATAAAAGGACGGACACCATCATGTACTAATACCCAGGGATTAGTAACGTATTGAAGTCCCGAAAAAACAGAATCTTGACGACGTGATCCAGATTGAGCGAATTTTACAGAATATCCGTCAAAGATATGATTATAACTTGCATCACAGACAACGATAATTTCAGTAATTTCAGGAATATGAAGAGCTGTTTTTAATGCATGTAGAATGAGAGGTTGACCTTGGAAAGGTAAATATTGTTTAGGTTGATTTGCTCCGAAGCGTTCTCCTTTACCCCCACTAAGTAAAATCAAAGAACATTTAGGATCCATATACACACCGTACACAACAAATTTCTGGAGGAGAACAAAAGCGCAATCTTTTAAATCCTCCAAGTCCGCGATTTACATATAATTGCCTCTTTCCTTCTCCGAAGAGGAAATGACCCCGCGCTAGATCTGGATTTTCTAATCCAGAGATTTTGTTCATAATCCTATTGGCAAACTTAGGCCAGGGGATAGAAATTTGCGGTCCATGTGTATGACCGGAAAATATCATATCTCCGGGATATGCTTCTAACTGATGCACTGTATCAGGATTATGAGAAAGAATAATACCAGGCAAGGAAGGATTATAATTAATAAATGCTTTTTCAGGATTAAATTGTTTTGCGAAAAGATCTCCTAGGCCAACGATATTGATCATATCAGCAATTAAGTGACTTTCATTATGTAACAGGCGAATAGGTGTGTTTTTTAATAATTTTAAAAGTTCTTTATTAGGTTCTTGTTTCTCAAGATTATCAGCATATGCATAACCTCGAGAGCCGAATAGCCCTTGGGTTATTGAAACGAAAGCCCGTTTCAAAGGTTGGCTACTTTTCATAGAAATAACATCTATTTTTCCCTGACTATTGCGGGAAATATAAGATTGATAATCGTGATTTCCAAGAATGGCAAATGTTCCTAAAGGCGCATGTAAAGTATTTAAAAAACTTTCTAATCGCGAACGATCTTCTATTTGTGCTCGACAAAGGAAATCGCCAGAAAATAAGAGAATATCCGGAGAGAATCTCGAGATCTTTGAAGAAACTTTTTTAAGAAATTTTTTGGGAATGAATTTGTGAAAATGTAGGTCAGAGATTTGAGCAATGCGCAACCCATGAAGGTGAGCATACTTTTTAGGCAGCTTCCATGTTAACAAAGATGTTTGCAACCAGTTCGGCTCTATAAAATTTGCCCACGAAAAGGCAGCAAGAGGAACTACAGCAGCTAAAGATAGAGAAGCTAAGACCACAATAACACTATAAATATATTTTCTCCTCGTCCTACAGGACGAGGATCCTGAAAAAGAGCCAACTCTTAATTTTATTTTACGATATGAGCGGAAAGAACTTTTGTCATTTGAAACATATCGATGGGGTTCTTAGAACCAAAGACTTGAGCTAGGGCTTCATCGGGGAGGATATTTCTTTTATTCTTAGGGTCTTGAAGGTTGTTTTTTTTAATATAGTCCCATACTTTTTTGACAATTTCAGTGCGGGGCATTGGTCCCTTGCCAACGATAGCTGCTAAATCGGGGGTAATATTGACAGGGTTCATAAAAGCAGAGTTTTTGTTTTTTTGACTCATCGGTTACTCCTAGTAAAGGTGGTACGAAGAGACACAAGCTCTTCATCGCAACTTTTTTATCTTTCAAGAAGGTTTCTCGTCAAAACAAAAAAACAGAATTCGTTCCTCACTTACTCTTTATTAAGGCTTTAAGTGGCAATCTGGAGGGAGTTTTGGTGAGATAAAGAATGAGAAGAAATAAGGAGAGAATCTCTATAAAAGTTTGCAAAAATAGGACACGTTGACTTTATTCTTTTTGCTTTTCTAGAATCCTAATATTAAGTCTTTTTAAGAGTCATGTATGCACGAGAATTTGGATAAACGGTTAGAATGCCTGGTAGCTGGCTTGGCTTTAGCCGGGAGGTCTCTTTGACCTTGAGGGTAAGAGACAAGAGTTAGCTAAATTAGAAGATCAAACTTTGAAAGAGGACTTCTGGCAAGATGTCGCTAGTGCGGGAAAAATTTCTGAACGGGTCGCATCGTTAAAACGACAAATTTCCGATTATGAAGAATTCAAAAGTAAGGTTGATAATCTGACTTTTTTCTTAAATGATAGTGAAGCTTCTTCAGATCCCGAACTTCGTGAAGATTTGGAAAAAGAGTTTTCTATTTGTGAAAATATTCTTTCAGAGTGGGAAACGCAACGTTTGCTTTCTGGAGAGGTTGATAAAAACCCCTGTTTTTTAACGGTCAATGCGGGTGCTGGAGGCACAGAATCTTGTGATTGGGTGGAAATGCTTTTTAGGATGTATTCTCGTTGGGCATCCCAACATCAATGGAAAGTCGAAGTTATAGATCGTCAAGAAGGGGATGTTGCTGGGATTAAGCATATTACTGTAAAGTTTTCAGGAGACTATGCTTATGGTTATGCTAAGGCAGAGCGTGGTGTGCATAGATTAGTGCGTATCTCTCCCTTTGATAGCAACGCGAAACGTCATACGAGCTTTGCTTCCGTAGATGTGTATCCTGAAATTGATGATGAGATAGAAATTGATATCCGTCCAAATGATTTGCGTATTGATACGTATCGGTCTTCGGGAGCGGGAGGACAGCATGTCAATGTTACTGACTCTGCTGTGAGAATTACTCATATTCCCACAGGAATTATTGTTTCTTGTCAAAGTGAGCGTAGCCAAATTCAGAATCGTGAAAGTTGTATGAAGATGTTGCGCGCAAGAATGTATCAACAGATTCTCCAAGAACGGTTAGAAAAGCAACTTCTTGATAGAAAAAATAAAAAAGAAATTGCTTGGGGTTCACAAATTCGTAATTATGTTTTCCAGCCTTATACTTTGGTCAAGGATGTGCGTACAGGACATGAGACAGGTAATGTTCAGGCTATGATGGATGGAGAATTGCTAGATGATTTCGTCAAAGCGTATTTAGCAGAGTATGGAGAAGTCTCATGACAGAGAACAAAGATACAGGAGTTCCTGGATTAGAAATACGTTATACACTTCCTAGCGATGGCGTGTATATGCAGCAATGGTTAAATGATCCTAAGATTCTTCGAGGATTTCCTTTAAAAACCGAAGCAGAAATTCGTGACAGCGTAAATTTTTGGGTAGGATTTTATCGATATCACAGTAGTTTAACAGCTGTGTATGAAGGAGAAGTTGCTGGGGTGGCCACTCTTATTTTAAATCCCTATATTAAAGTATCCCACCATTCATTAATTTCTATTATTGTTGGAGAGCCTTATCGGAATAAGGGTATTGGAACAGCATTGTTAAATAATCTATGTCATTTAGCTAAAAGTCGTTTTCATTTGGAGATTCTCTATTTGGAGGTCTACGAGGAAAATCCTGCTATAGAGTTGTATAAACGTTTTGGTTTTGTTGAAGTGGGAAGACAACGGCGTTTTTATAAAGATGAGATAGGATATCTTGCCAAAATTACTATGGAAAAAGATCTTTAGATGTTTGTACTAAAATCTATTTTGTAAGTCCTAGTGTTGTATGGCATTTCAGAAAATCCGTAAGGTCCTTAAAAAACTTTCTCGATCGCTTCTTATTACCAAGTCTTCTTCCATGAATCTACCAAGGGTCTACAGTCCTGTTCGTTTAAGATCCTCTATTCCTATCGATTATACTCCTGGAAAAGTGTATAATCTAAACAAGATATATCAAGACCTCAATTTGAGATTGTTTGAGGGTTCTTTGAATTTAAAGATCGGATGGTTTGGTCGAGAACGTTCGGGAAAGGCACAAAGAGTTGTTTTAGGATCTTATCATGAAGAAGAACAACTAATACGCATACACCGTTCATTAGATCGTGAAGATATTCCATTATTTTTTATGGAATATATTATTTATCATGAAATGGTTCATAGCGTAGTTCCTCGTGAATATTCTCCATCGGGGAGAACAATTTTCCATGGGAAAAAATTTAAAGAATGCGAGAAACATTTTCCGCTATATGAGAGTGCTGTAGCTTGGGAAAAGGCGAATATTTATGTATTGTTGCAAGGATATAAAACAAGATTAGGTAGGAAATATGGCAGGACACAGTAAGTGGGCGAATACAAAATACCGTAAAGAAAGAGCGGATCATAAAAGGGGAAAGATCTTTTCCCGGACGATTAAAGAATTAATGGCTGCTGTGAAGATGGGAGGTCCTGATCCCAAAACAAACGCACGTTTACGCGTAGTCATACAAAAAGCCAAAGATCAAAATATTCCCAATGAAAATATCGAAAGAAACCTGAAGAAAGCTTCCTCAGCGGATCAGAAAAATTTCGAAGATGTTACCTATGAGCTTTATGGCCATGGGGGAGTCGGGATTATTGTTGAGGCCATGACGGATAATAAAAATCGTACTGCTTCTGATATGCGCATTGCTGTGAATAAGCGTGGAGGGTCCCTCGTGGAACCTGGTAGTGTTCTTTATAACTTTGCTCGTAAGGGAGCCTGCTATGTTCCTAAGAGTTCTATAGATGAGGCTACTCTATTATCTCATGTGATTGATGTGGGAGCTGAAGATCTCGATAGTGATGATGACGAGCATTTTATTGTACTTTGCGATCCCATAGAGCTAGCTTCTGTGAAGGAAAAATTAGTTGCATTAGGTGTCACGTGTTCCGAAGAAAAGCTTATCTATGTTCCTTTGCGTCTCGTAGATTGTGATGAAAAAGATGGGGAGGCAAATCTTGCTCTAATCGAATGGTTAGAACAAATCGATGATGCTGACGAGGTTTATCATAATATGGCCTAAGGCTTTCCTAATATTAGAAAAGCCTTAAGAGTTTTGCTTAGGAGCGCCTTTGAGGTGGAGGTGGAGGAGCTCCCGTAACTTTAGATAATGTTTTTGACAACTGTGTTGTTGTCAATCTTGCAGCATTCAATAGTTGTTGACCTTGTGTAGATCCTGTATCCGCACTATCAAGAGCTTCTTGTAATCTTGTACCTTTTTCAAACAGTAAGAGTTTATTAGCAACATTGTTTAATGTTGCTGTAACATTTGCGGCTGCTTGAGGGATTCCCGAACGGATTCCTCCTGTTGCTGGAGCTGCTGTTTGTCTAGTTCCTGCTACAGGTGAGGAGGTTGCTGTACCTTGCACCGGAGCCGGGGAGGTTACCGTAGTGCTTGTTGTAGAAGGTGTCGCGGACTGTAATAGATTGGATAAACTACTGGCTACACCTCTGGCAGCCCCATGAAGATCAGGGGATCCTCCGGTACGGATTGTTTCTGCTGTCTGTGCTTTAGGGAGAGGTGTCACAGTTGCAGATTGTTGTTGCACAGGACTACTAGCAACTACTGTAGCTTGCGCAGCTATAGGTGCAGTAAGACCGCCAGATCCTGTACGTGCTTGAAAAGCTTTGATGAGCTGTCCTACGTTTGTTCTTTGGGGAGTAATAAGATTCCCTCGTTTATCAAACGCATCATCTAGATGGGATCGCAACTGTGGTAAAAGATGTTCTAATCCTCCTGGCCCATCTCCACTTGTAGCACCCATTAAGTTACTTGCTGGTGATCCAGAAGAAGTTCTTGAATTATCCCCGACTATATTTCCATTGTCATCAAGGTTAACTCTTCTTGCAAAGAATACACCGTCATTTCCTCCTGTTCCTTGCGTTGTCGTTGAGCTATCACCACCAATGTTGATACGTCTTGCAAAAAACACTCCTTCAGGCTGGGTAGGCTTTGGTGTGTTTCCTGATTCAACAGCTTTAATTACGTCTCCGAGATTCTGATTTACAGGAATAGGCTCTCCTCTACCGCCTCCAGGATAAACAACATCTAAATGCTGACGGACATGACTTAAGATATTACCTAATTCATTGCCATCATCGTCATTATTAGAATCTCTTCTTTGTACCCCACGTCCACCATCACCTTGATTGCTATTTAACAATACTGTAGGTGTGTATGTGCCATTTTCTGATGTTCTAACAACAGTACCTAGGTCTTGGTTTCCTTGATGATGCACACCATTTTGATCATAGACAGTATCTAAATGCTGACGGGCATTGGTCAATACTTGCTGTAAAGTAGCTGTTGGCATTCCTGTGATATTGACACCACCTTGAGCTGCAGGTGGTGGTCCAGGAGGTGGAGGAGGGCCAGGAGGTAGGGGAGCTAAGCTATCCTCGCCTTCGCCGTCACTTTCAAAGTGCAATTCTGCATCATCTTGAGTGCTAGTACTTTGTGTTTCTATATCGTCAAAATCTGTAGCTCCTGCATCTTGATCATGAGTAACGCGACCGCCGTCTCCAGAAGTGTCGGTGGGGGTAGTTGAGGAGCTGACGGTGGTAGTAGTAGTCCCGCCAGTAACGTTTACGCTAGTACTAATGCCCCCTAAGTTAACATTGATAACAGGTTGAGCGTAAGGACCAGGTTGAGGTTGAACAGTTGTCGCTGTTTCTCTTGAGAATGCTGTGCCCTCGTCTGGTTTAGTGAAATTATTCCAGTTAATTCCTTTCAAACCACCAACATCACCCCAGATAGGTCCGGAATCACACTTGGTACCACGACGCCATACTGAAGGTGTGTAATTACTGCTAGATTCTTTAGAGTTCCAAGGACCGTAGAGCACAGTAGTTTTAAACTTCATGCTCATAAGTAGGTGATCGTAATTTCCTGTCTCTCCAGTTTGTCCTGCAATACGTGGTTGAATATTATTTGACCAATCAGCCTGCATGGATTCATAGCCCACACAGAATTTAGCAATACACATTTCTAAATCTTTAACATCTGTGATGGGCTCTTTTGTCTTTCCATTAGTTACGGCTATAGACTCCGCTGTATTCCAATCACCATTTCTTACGAAAATAAAGCTTCCCCTAGCTTCATCCATAAAAACAATATGGTTAGCTTTAGTCTGTAATTTTGCTTGTACAGATGGTTCAGATAGGAATTTGATAATCGAAGCTTTATCTGTTGGATCATATTTAGGAAGAGCCATACTTGGTAGGCCACCAGGACCCTGAGCTCTTTCAGCACCATCGGCAGCTTCTGAACCCCGTAGACCAGCAAGATCTCCCAAATCTACATCAGCAGAAGGTCCTTGGGAACCTTCTGCTCCTCCTGTGGCTCCAGCATCTTGAGCCGAAGATGCGCTTGAAGTATCGGAGACACTGCTATCGCTACTACTACTTGATGTACTATCGGTTCTCGCTCTTCCTGTTCCAAGAATACGAGATCCTAATAGGCTGGCTGCTGTAGCTGTCGCAGCAGCGCCTCCTGTAGTCGGAGCTGTTGTAGTTACATCTCTTTGAGTTGTAAAAATCACTGATCCCGTATCGGATTCTGCCTGAGCCACCGCTTGTTCTGCTGTTGTATTAACAGCTTGTGCGGTTGTTTCTAAAGCTCCAGTCCCTGTGGTAGATACAACGTGACCCCCAAAGGATGTAGATGTCGTTACTACAGGAGTTGATGTCGTAGTAGTCGTGACATTCGTTGTAGATGGATTATTAATAGGACTAGCCATGATTTAACAACTAAATAAAAAAACTCTAATTTAATTAGATTGTAAAACAAATTATTTATTAATATCTCGAGTTTTTATTTAGTTAATAAACCAACTTTCGTTTTTAATAGTTTTTAATTGTTGTGAATAAAAGACCTTTGTTTTTAAAAAAAATGAAAAGTTTGCATGGAAAATAACGCTACGGAGAGTTAACGTTTCTTTAAGATGATTGGAAAATGGTGACGAGGAGCAAAGAATGACGGCAGCAGAAGTCTTTGGTGGTTGTGTGTTACAAGGTTCAGTACGCGTGTCTGGAGCGAAAAACTCTACAACTAAGTTGCTTGTTGCTTCGTTATTGTCTGATCGCAAATGTATTTTGCGTAATGTTCCTGATATTGGTGATGTACGTTTGACAGTTGAGCTATGCGAATCTTTAGGGTCTATAATTCATTGGGATAAGCAAGCAGAAGTCATAGAAATTCACACACCTAAAATTCATATGTCTGAGGTGTCTACTCAATTTTCTAGGGTGAATCGTATTCCTATTTTATTATTAGGAGCTTTACTTGCACGTTGTCCCGAAGGTGTTGTTGTCCCGTGTGTTGGGGGAGATGCTATTGGAGAGAGGACTCTGAATTTTCATTTTGAGGGTTTAGAGCAGCTTGGAGCAAAAGTTGCTTACGATGGGCATGGATATCAAGCCTCTGCTCCTAAAGGTCTTGTGGGGGCTTATATTACTCTTCCTTATCCTTCTGTAGGAGCTACAGAAAATTTAATCTTGGCTTCAGTACGTGCTCAGGGAAGAACGATCATTAAAAATGCCGCTTTAGAAGTGGAAATTCTTGATCTTATTTTGTTTTTACAAAAAGCCGGTGTGGAGATCACTACAGATAATGATAGAACTATAGAAATTTTCGGTTGCGATGATTTTTATGAGATCGATCATTGGATAATTCCTGATAAGATAGAAGCAGCTTCATTTGGTATGGCAGCAGTACTTACCGGCGGGCGTGTTTTGGTGGAAAATGCTGAGCAAGATCTGATGATTCCCTTCCTTAAAACTTTACGATCCATAGGTGGAGGATTTTCAGTTACAGAAACGGGGATAGAATTTTTCTATAATGAGCCTTTAAAAGGAGGCGTCGTCTTAGAGACAGACGTGCATCCTGGATTCCTCACTGATTGGCAACAACCATTTTCTATTCTTCTCTCTCAAGCAGAGGGATCTTCGGTAATTCACGAAACTGTTCACGAGAATCGCTTAGGCTATTTACGAGGTCTACAACAGATGGGAGCCAATTGTGAGTTGTTTTATCAGTGTTTAAGCTCAAAAGCTTGTCGCTATGCTACAGGAAATTTTCCTCATAGTGCTGTGATTCATGGTGTGACGCCCCTACGAGCTTCGCATCTTGTTATTCCTGATTTGCGAGCAGGGTTTGCCTATATTATGGCGGCACTTATTGCTGATGGAGGTCCATCCTTAATAGAAAATACTCAGTTATTAGATCGTGGGTATTATAATTGGGTAGAGAAACTCAATTCGTTAGGAGCAAAAATCCATTTATTATCTTTAGATCCTGTAGCTTCTTAATTCACAATCTATCTAAAGTCTGTAATCCTAATAGGTGCATGCCTGCAGCTAGGGTCTTTTCAACAAGAGCACAAAGATCCAAACGTTCTTTTTGATGGGAGGACCCTTCAATGTGGCAATCTCTAAAGAAGGCGTTGAACTTGTTCGTAAGCATATATAAGTAGTCGGTTAGGAAATGCGGGCAGAGCTCTTTTAGAGTTAGATCAATGGCTTCTGGGAAACGCAATAGTGCTAAAGCTAAGGCTTCTTCAGAAGGTTCTTGAATACTTGCCGCGGATTTTAAATCTAAGTTTTCTATCCCCAAACGCCGCTTTATTCCTTGAATACGTACATAAGCATAAAGAAGGAACATTGCAGTGTTACCCTCAAAACGAAGCATCTTTTCAAAAGAAAAGATATAATCACTCACGCGATGAGAAGAAAGATCCGCATATTTAATTGCATTAATACCTAAAATAGGAGCACGTACTGTAATCTCTTCATCAGACATTTCTGGACGGTGTTCTCTTAAGGTGGCTTTTGCTTGATCTATAGCAGTATCTAACAACTCTTTGAGTTTTATATTTTCTCCAGAACGTGTTTTGAATTTTTTCCCTTCAGAATCAAGAACAAGACCAAAACCTACGTGGGAGAAGGTTTCTTTATTAGGTAGATAGCCTGCAGCTAATGCTGTAGCTTCAAGAAGTTGGAAATGTAGAGATTGTCCCATATCGGTGACAATGATAATTTTATCAGCACCGTCGTTTTTTACGCGATGGCGCATAGCAGCTAAATCCGTAGTAGCATAGTTATAGCCCCCATCGCTTTTCTGTACCATTAGAGGAATGGAAAAGCCCTCATGGAAAACACATTTTGCGTTATCAGAAATAGTAATGAGATTCTTGCTTTCTAAATCTTGAATAATTTCAGAAAGGAAAGGATTATAAAAAGATTCCCCTCGTTTTTCGATAGCAATATCTAAAACATTGTAAATCTTTTGAAAGGCTCTCTCAGAAATATCACAAATTTGTTTCCATAATTTTAAAGCGGCAGGATCTCCAGCTTGTAAAGCAACGACATTCGTTTGTGAGCGTTTTTTAAATTCTGTATCTTCAGCAAAGCGTGCATGCGCTTTTTTATATAATACTGTTAGATCTTCGAGGTTCTCTATATCTTCGGAAGCTTCTTCTTGAAGGTAGGTGATTAACATGCCAAAAGCTGTTCCCCAATCACCTATATGATTCAAGCGTAAAACGTCATTGCCTACAAAAGCAAAAACACGTGCTAAGCAATCTCCGATAATTGTGGAGCGTAGGTGTCCCACATGCATATCTTTAGCAATATTTGGAGAAGAAAAATCAATAACAACTTTTTTGGGATTCTTAACACGAAATCCTAAAGCTAAATTCTCAGAAAATGTTTTTAGACTTTTATTCAGAAATTCTTTTGAAAATGTAAAATTGATAAAACCTGCGCCAGCAATTTCTATAGAAGCAAAAATCTCTTTGGGAATATGACTGACAATGGCTTCTGCAATAGCTTTGGGAGCCATTTTTAATGTACGAGCGAGTTTCATCGCATCATTACATTGATAGTGACCAAAATGGTCTTTTGTAGATTGAGTGATATCAGGAGAAATATTTTCTAATCGAGGGAATGCTAATAGAGTTGCTTCTCGACATAGAGAAGATAAATAAGACAGCAGAGTCATAGTAGTTAAGGAACCTCTCCTATACAGCCATTTTCATACCAAGTTTTTAGCTCAGCTATTTTATTCATAATTCTATCAGTAGCTATTTGATAAGTTTCTTTAGAGCTTAGAGTGTCATTATCAATCAAATCGTCAAAAGTTAGTGGTGTACCAAAAACACAAGTAACTGTTTTCCAAATTTTAGGAAATTTTTGATAACGATTAAAAATCTCGTAAGTACCTCCAACATAGACGGGAACTACAGGAACTCGAGCTTTAATAGCTATCAAGCCAATCCCAACTTTTCCAGGAAGCAACTCGCCAGTCGGGCTACGCTCTCCTTCGGGATAAATAATAAGCTTTTTCTTCTTTTTAAAGAGTTCAAAAGCGGCTTTAAATGCTGCGGAATTGCCCCCGCCTCTTTTAACGGGATAAGATCCCCATTCTTTATGTAACCATCCTGTAAATCGATTGCTGAATAATGTAGAGCGTGCCAGATGATGTAGACAACCACGAACAGATAAATTTAGAGCTATAGGATCTAAATATGAGTTATGATTAGAAGCAATGATAGCGGCTCCTTTAACAAGATTCTTTTTTACACCATACACTTTATGTCTATAGAGTAAGGTAAAGGCAACTCTGGTAAGGAATTTACAAACTGTAAATATCATGGCAATTTTGGGGAAACTAAAGCTAAAATTTTCTCTAGAACTTGGCTTATTGTCAAATCTGAAGAATCTAAAATGATGGCACCTTCAGGAATGATTAAAGGATCATGGGCGCGTTGGCTATCTGCTTCGTCACGCTTTACAAGTTCAGCATGTAAAGCCTCTTTTGAAAGAGAATTCTCTGGTAGATCTTTTAGCCTTCGTGCAGCTCTTACTTCGGCATTTGCTGTAAGAAAGATTTTCACATCAGCATCGGGGAAAACCTTAGATCCCATATCCCTGCCTTCAAAAACACAATTACCTAATTCTGCATATTTTCTTTGGAGCTTATGCATAAAAGACCGCACTTCAGGGAGTTGAGAAAGTTTGGAGGCTGCGTTTGCTACTTCTTGAGTTCCTAGTTCTGCGGATAAGAGTTGCCCATCTAAAAAAGCTTCCAAAGGTTGCCCTGAAATAAATGAAAATGAAAACGGGGGGTGATCTATAAGTTCTTTGATCGATAGATTTTTCCAAAATTCTTGTAGGTGTGTGTAGGCTAAAGTGCGATACATCGCGCCTGTATTGCAATAGTTAAAATTTAAGTCTTTAGCAAGAGCTTTCGCTATTGTGCTTTTCCCCGTTCCTGAGGGGCCGTCTATTGTAATAATCATCTTAGAAACATGGATTTTTGTGTAATCAGAAGTAGAATATACACAATAGGGGTAGAAAGTAATAGGGAATCTAAGGTGTCTAGAGTGCCGCCTACAGCTTTTAGTTGGTTGCTATTTTTGATTTTAGCATCACGTTTGAAAATAGATTCGATAATATCTCCAAAGAATCCACTAATTCCCAGAATAACGCCTAAAGCAATTAAAATACTCGGCATAGTGATATAATTAGAAAATCTTGCGGGAATCTGCAAAAAGAATGCCACGCTAATTAAAGTAGCCCCTAAACAGCCTGAAACAAAGCCAACAATAGTTTTATGCGGACTGATTTCAGGAGTGATTTTCTTTTCACCAAATGCTTTCCCAAAGAAATAACCGAAAATATCCGCTCCTTTCGTTGTCGCAATGAGGAAACATGCCCACCAAACACCTAAAAACGGTTCATCTGTATGAATAAATCCATAAAGGATATGTAAGAATAGACGCACAGGAATGCCCACATAGAGCATAGAAAATAAAGTAATACCCGAAGTCTCTAGGGGACCGCATTTATTTTTTCTCGATCGAAAGACGTTAATGGTTATCCAAATAAATAAGAAACACCAGGGGATGGTAGAAATAAATTCAGGGAATATATGATGCCAGCGAATTGCAATAAAGCTGGTTAAAACAAAAATGAAAGATCCTATGGCGCTATATAAACGGAAAGCATAATGCATTTTAACTTTTGCCATAGTTCCATATTCATAGGTTCCTACAGCACTACAAAGAGCTGTGATAAATCCTAAAGCAAAAGATGTCACAGGAAATAGAGAACTGTAAAGAAGAAGTACTAGGAAAGTGAGAACCAACGAATGTACAACAACTCGTTGAAAAAGATCTCCATAGAAAGGAGTTTTGAACTTATTCAGTTTCAACATGGCTATTTGCCTCCTCGTCGTGATCTGTGTTGGTAAGCTTTAATGGCATCTAAAAGATGATCAGGTTTGAAATCCGGCCATAAAACATCGGTTACATATAGCTCTGTATATGCTATTTGCCATAAGAGGAAATTACTGACACGCATTTCGCCACCGGTGCGAATTAATAAATCGGGATCAGGCATTTCCGAAGTGTCTAAATACGAACGAATTATCTCTTCCGAAATTGAGTCTGAAGATATTTTTTGTTCTATCAAATCCTGATGAAGTTTCTTAAATGCACGTACCAGCTCATCCTTTCCACCATAATTAATTGCTAGCACAAGATCTCTATGTGGATTGTGGCGGGTTTTTAAGGCGATTTCAGAAATTTTTTGTTGTAGGTTTAGGGGAAGTTCCAATAAATTCCCTATACAACGCAACCGAATCTTATTTTCAATAAGATAAGGGAGTTGTTCGTCCAATTGAGAATAGAAAAGATAAAAAAGTTCCTCGACTTCTTCAGTCGATCTTAGAAAATTTTCTGTAGAGAAAGCAAATAATGTAAGAACCTCAATACCCAAAGAAAAAGCAGATTCGATAATATTGGGTAGGACTTTAGCTCCATAGTAGTGCCCCGAGGAATACTTGACAGTACACTGTGCTTGATGTTGCTGATACCAGCGGCGATTGCCGTCCATAATAATGGCAACATGTCTCGGTAAAGACTGGGTGGATAGATCAGCTTGATTCGCCTGTTTTAATGTGAGAGACATATCTACATCGTTAGTTGTGGCAGTGTGTTATGACGGGGTTTCAAAAACAACAGCTGAACCTCTTCTTAAGCTAAAATAATAGACAAAGAGCTTTTTAATTTTCTCAGAATGCAAAACAATAATGAGGGTTAAAAAAAATGCGATCTCCGAGAGGCATAGTAGAAGAAATACCATATCTTGACAAGTTGACATTCTTGAATTGAGAATAATGAACAGAACAAGTGAGCCCCTATAAAAGTTAAGGTATACATTCTGTAATGTTGTAAAAATTATTACAAATAGACGTTGATGTGTAACTACAGATTTACTTTATCGATTTCATCGGTAGGTACATTCTTTAAATACATTATTGAATACTATTTTAATTTTTGTCTGAAGCAATCATAGAGCAATCATCCTGAAGTACGTATGTCAAAGACATTCTCAATTATTTAATTATAAAGTAATAAAAATTTTTTTATTGAAAGATCCTAGAGGTTTTTTATTTCTTTGATTTGTTATACTTAGTTACATTTATAAAGTAGTTGTTTTTCAGTCATGAGACTAATACTTCCAACTTATAAGGTATCTTAAATGAAATTGCCTCGAATGTGTTTTGGGTATCTTCCGAAACCCGCATTTATGTCTACAAAAGAGAAGGGCAATATTCATTACATTCCTACGGCTCGCCATGCAGCCAGAAAAATGATTTCTGGGCTTTTCACATTATTGGGTATAGGGGCATTCTCTTGTAGTGTACTTGCTGCTAGTATGTGCCAGACTTTTCTTCCTTGTGTTGGATTATTAGTTCTTGGAATTCTTTTGTGCATCTTTGCCTATCAGCAATACATAAGTGCGTGGACACGTATCGAAATTCCGAAATTACATTATAGGAAACACGTAGTCTCTTCAGCAACCGAAGAAGAATATCGCTCTTTATTACGAACATGGCGTTTACTATCTCCGGGGGCATACTGTCATCAAGTAAATAAGAACATTCATATCTGCGAGGGGACTAAGGAGAATCTAAAGAAAATTTTAGAGAAAAGATTGGTTAAAAAAAACGGAACAATTTTAATTCAGGAATTAGATTTAGACGCGATTAGAAACGGACAGTTAGAAACCGAAACCTTGTATCAAGAAGTTTTTCAGATTCCTTCTACTATGCAAGAGTGTATTAAAAACTCATTAAGAACGAGTCATTCTCAAGACAGAATTGTCACTACTCCTTGGATTGATCGCTTTCAAGGACCTGCTCCTCAAGAAGTGCTTTATACGCATATCCCCGGATTACGTCAGGAAGAAGCGCAAACCGAATCCTCTCTACTTTCTATTTATACAGAGGCGTATGTTGAAGCTTTTAAATCAGCAATCGAAAGGGTGTCGATTTCTCGTTTTGTAAATAAAGAGGGAATCTGTCTTTTAGTTTCTCCCTTGGGAGTTATAAAAGGATTAGATAATACAGCTCTACATTCTGCAAAAATTCTTTCTAAAACAGCTTTTCTTCAAGCCGTAGAATTTTTAGCAACCGAAGTCGTCCTTCCAGAAAATAAGTCAAAAATTCCAATAACCGTGGCTCTTGTTGATCCAGATAGTGTTGCTCCCCTAAGATCTGTGAATACAAATGTCATGTTTCCGACTAGAGAGAGCTTATGTTTCTCTGATTTCGTGCCGTCTAGTTCTTCTTGGTGTCATGTGATTTAATCTGGACGAAAATAACTTCTCAGGAGTAGATGGATTTTTTATAAATCTAGATTTAGAAAATAATAATTAAAATAGATGATCCTAACTTATAGATTACGGCTTTAGGATCACATTGACAATTTCGCAATCAATTACTCGTTTAAATTCCTAAACAGGTCTCCATTTGACGATTTTATTTTCAATTGGTATTTTAGTTCATTAGTATTTCTATTCAAAATATTCGCTAATTTAAAAGAGCCACACAATGAAACAGAGATTTGGACGCAATTTAAGTATAATTGTTTTTGTTTTTGGATTGGCTCTGTACTATGTGTTGCCCACATGTCTTTATTACTCTCGACCATTAAATAAGAAAGTTGATGAGAAAGAGGCACAACAGATTGTTCGTAGATTAACGAATCAAGTTTCAGAAGTGCGTAGTGATATTATTCCTAGAGTTTCTTCAGTTCTTTCCGCATTAAAATTACGAGGACATATTACACAGCACCCCAGCATCCCAGGGGTAGTGAATGTTCATTTCAAAGATAATGCGGATGCTTATGTTTTTCTTGAAAATATGGTTTATGGTGAACCTACGGTCCCCATAAAATCGTCACGCTTGTATGTCCTAGGATACGAAAGAAAAGAGAATAGTATTGTCCAAGTCACTGGATCTTTGACTACCGCATTAACAGAAAATGATTTTTCTTTTGTCCCGTATAATAGAGAGGATGCTGAATCAGGGAAAGAAACCTTGAATGTTGTTTCATCTTTGATTGCTCTAGCCCCCGCTGGTTCATGTTCCTGCGGTTACACCTCGATTTGGAATACAGCATCTAAGGATAGAGTAGTCCAATTAGCTAACAACCTTTCATTGGGTTTGGAAATTCTTCCTAAATCAAGAACGCCGGCTCTACTTAATTACTTCTTCTCTTCAGAAAAAGATTACTCCTCATTTTTATCACGGTTAGAAAGTTTATCTACAGACTCTGATCTTCCCCAGCAGCAGCAGTCTATTTTTCGAGATGTATATCATAATTTAAAAACGAGGTCTCAAAGATGGAAAAAAACTTCTACACGTATTGTAGATAATTCTTTAGACTGTAGTGCAGTATCTCCATTCTTTTCTTCGGTAGAATTTCTCTCTAAGGAAAGAAAAATAGTGTTCTATCTCGATCCCCATGTGCTTACTAAACGTGAAGAATTATCCGTAGAACAACGTCTGGATTTTGATTCATGGCTGGCTAAAGAAAAACAAAGACTGGCACATAAATTCCAAAAACCTATTCAAGAATCTTCTCAAGGATTTTCATTTAATCTAAGTGATAAAGATGCCAGTGGAAAAATTATTTTGCACGGGCAGCGTATCTATCAGGGAATGGTTGAACATCTAGCTACGTTGGCATTGAATAGACCTCCAGCAACATCATGCGATCTTATACGAGAGAATTTTCCTATACATTGTCGTTTGCCCAAAGAAAGCGATACGTTTGGTTGTTTTATTTTCTCCCCAGAGAAGAGTTGTTCTCACTTTTCTAAAGGATCTGTTTATGTAGTTTTGAAAGGATTACGCTCCATTGCAGCGAAATATGAGAAAAGCAAAGTAGAAGATGCTAAGATTTTCGATAAGGATCTACAAAATTTATATAATTGTTTTGCTCACACAGATGTAGTTCCATGGAGTATCGGAGAAGATGAAGTTTTAGAAGTCAGAGATCCTCTACAGAGATTTTTTGATGTTTGGAGCGAGGACTTTGTTGTTACTAACGAAGGTGAAACTGCTAGTCTTGAAGTTCGCGATATACGAGATCGTTTAGAAACGTTGAACCGCATTGAAAAGCATCGTCAAGAAGAGTGGGTGCGTTGGCATGAACAATACCAGCAATCCAGTTGTTCTATGGATAATCAACAGCGTATACGCGCTGCCGTGCCTCATCGGAGTGCTTTTATTGAAAATCTCAAACTCAATTTGCGAAAATACTCTCGTGGAGACAGTGTTTTACGCTTGGGGATTGATTTTGTCGGAGGAAAACAGATTCGCTTAGCTTTTAAAGATCATCAAGGAAAGCAATTAACGGATAAGGAAGGAATCCTTAAAGTTTCCGATGAACTTTATGCTCGTTTAAATAAATTGGGTGTTGCAGAAGTCGAGATACGCAGAGAAGGAGATAACGTACATCTATGTGTTCCTGGATCCACTAAAATTTCTTCTGAAGAGATTTTAGGGACTTCTCAAATGACTTTTCATGTAGTGAATGAGAAATTTTCTCATTATTCTACATTGCGTTATGAAGTACAAAGGTTTTTAGATTATCTGTGGTTCACAGCACAAAATCAAGAGACCACATCTCCGGAAGCTATTAATAGGTTGGCAAGTCGCATCTTTAATGATCAAGAAATTCATTTGCCTACTAGTGTTAAAGAAGCAATCACAAAATTACAACAAGAAGGTCTAGCTTTCCCTGAAGTTGATGAAGAGATTTCCTCCTCTCACTTAGACACAACGTATTCAATGATCGCTATTGAAAAAGATGTTGAAGGCAAAGCAAATCCTTTGATGATTGTTTTCCGTAACTATGCTTTAGATGGAGCTTCTTTAAAAAATATCCGTCCGGAATTTGCTGTGGGGGAAGGCTATATCTTAAACTTCTCAGTAAAAGATACTGCAATAGCTCAAAGAGTTCATGATATTTCCCCGACAGAAAGTTTTCATGCCTGGACCGCTGCTTATTGTCAGGAAGGAGTAAGTGGAACAACTAATAGCCAATATTCTTCTGGAAGAGGCTGGAGAATGGCTGTAGTTCTTGATGGCTATGTGATCAGTGATCCTGTATTAAACGCTCCTTTAAAAGATCACGCTAGTGTTTCTGGGAAATTTTCTCATCGCGAAGTAAATCGCTTGGCTACTGATTTAAAATCAGGATCTATGTCATTTGTTCCTGAAGTTTTGAGCGAAGAAGTTATTTCTCCTGAATTAGGCAAACAACAACGTACACAAGGGATCATTTCTATATGTTTAGGCCTCGCTGTCTTGATAATTTTGATGAGTGTCTATTACAAATTCGGTGGTGTTATTGCTTCAGGAGCTGTGATTCTAAATCTTCTATTAATTTGGGCAGCTCTACAGTATCTTGATGCTCCATTAACTCTTACAGGGTTAGCAGGAATTGTACTGGCTATGGGAATGGCTGTGGATGCTAATGTACTTGTATTCGAGAGAATTCGCGAGGAGTATTTATTATCTCGAAGTCTTGCTCAATCTGTAGAAGCTGGGTATAAAAAAGCTTTTAGCGCTATTTTTGATTCTAATCTGACCACAGTGTTAGCTTCGCTACTCCTTCTGGTTTTAGATACGGGGCCAATTAAGGGATTTGCTCTTACTTTAATTCTTGGAATTTTCTCTTCGATGTTTACTGCTTTATTCATGACGAAATTTTTCTTCATGGTATGGATGAGTAAGACTCAAGAAACTCAGTTGCATATGATGAATAAATTCATCGGTATTAAACATGATTTTTTGAAAGAGTGTAAAAGACTTTGGGTGGTATCAGGAAGTGTTATTGTTTTAGGATGTATTGCTTTATGTTTCGGAGCATGGAATTCTGTTTTGGGCATGGATTTTAAGGGTGGCTATGCTTTCACCTTGAATATGTCGGACCAGGATACTGTAGATCTTGCTCAATTTCGCAATAAATTAGGGGATAAATTCAAGCAAGTAGGCTTGTCTCCTAGGGATTTTAAAATTAAGACTTTTGATTCTTCCGAGAAGATCAAAATATACTTCAGTCAGAATGCGTTAACTCGAGTACAAACTCCTGAGAAACAAGTATCCGAAACTCTTGATCCTAATTTATCGATAGTCATGAGCATACTCTCTGATACGGGAATAGATGTATCTTCTGATAATTTTAGAGATACACAGAATTTCTGGCTTAAAGTTAGTGGTCAATTCTCTAGCAAGATGCGTCGGCAAGCTTTTATAGCATTGATTGGGGCCTTATGCATCATCTTACTTTACGTAAGCTTGCGTTTCGAATGGCGTTACGCATTCAGTGCTATCTGTGCACTGGTTCATGATCTTGTTGCTACTTGTGCGGTATTAGTAGCTACACATTTCTTTTTACAAAAGATACAGATTGATTTACAAGCAGTTGGCGCTTTGATGACAGTTTTAGGGTATTCATTAAATAATACTCTAATCATATTCGATCGTATTCGTGAAGATCGTCAGGAAAAATTATTTACTCCAATGCCGATTCTAATTAACGACGCACTGCAAAAAACTTTAGGAAGAACAGTAATGACCACAGCGACAACACTATCAGTATTATTAATTTTACTGTTTGTTGGTGGCGGGTCAATCTTTAACTTTGCTTTCATCATGACAATAGGTATTCTCTTGGGTACACTATCATCTCTATACATAGCACCACCTCTTCTTCTATTCATGGTTCGTAAAGAGGAAAGAAGCAGGCATAGCTAAAAGTTATTGCCTGTTTTGGTACAGAAGGATGAGAAAACTCTCTTTAGAAAAGTAGATTTTTAAAGAGTTTACGGCGCGAAAATCTATGGCAAGTAAAGATAATTCTTCTGTACCCAGTCCTAACTGGGTATACCCTAAGCAGGATCCTGCATTGCTTTCTACAGTTATAAAGGAATTGCATCTTCATCCGATAGCCGCACAGATCTTTATTTCTCGAGGATTTCAAACTGTGAATGAAGTCCGGGATTTTCTTTATGTACATCTAGATAATCTTCATGATCCAGAACTCTTGCTTGATATGTCCAAGGCTATAGAGCGTTTGCTTCTTGCTAAAGAACGCAATGAGCATGTCATGATTTATGGTGATAGTGATGTTGATGGAATGACAGGGGTTGCTCTTCTCGTAGAGTTTTTAAGATCTATAGATATGAAAGTCAGCTACTGCTTTTTGGGAGCTCTACTAAAACACCACGGAGAACCCTCCTCACTGATTGCTAGAATGAAAGAGGAGAATGTCTCATTACTGATTACAGTAGATTGTGGGATCACCGCGGGAAAAGAAGTCAGCGATATCAATAAGCAGGGGATTGATGTGATTATAACAGATCATCATATGCCCACGGGTAAAATTCCTCATTGCATAGCAACATTAAACCCTAAATTAAGAGATCGTGCCTATCCCAATAAAGAATTAACAGGTGTAGGCGTCGCGTTTAAGCTCGCGCGCGGTGTCCTTAATGCATTAAAGAAAAAAAACCCGAAATTAAAAATAGATATTAAACATCTGTTGGATTTAGTGACTTTAGGGACAGTGACTGATGTGGGGACTCTTTTAGGAGAAAATCGTACTATGGTACGCCATGGCATTAAAGAGATAGCTAATAGTTCGCGATTAGGTCTTCATAAATTATGTCTTCTTGCTGGAGTAAAGCCTTCAGAAGTTACCTCAACTGATATTGTTTTGAAAATAGCTCCAAAATTGAACAGCTTGGGTAGGCTTTCTGATGCTTCCAAGGGTGTTGAACTTTTACTTACCGAAGATCCAGAAGCCGCCGATGAGATAATCCAGTACCTTGATAAGATAAATAGAGAACGGCAGAAGATAGAAGCTGATGTTTTCCATGATGTACAAAAAATCTTAAAAAATAAACCCGAGATAGTTAAGCAGGCTGCTATTGTATTATCCTCTCAAGATTGGCACTCAAGGGTTATTCCGATCATTTCTGCACGTCTAGCTAAAGCTTATAATAAACCTGTGGCTATTATTTCTAATCAAGGAGGTATAGGGAAAGGATCATTGAGGACTATAGGTTCTTTTCCTCTTCTTGGTATATTACAGAAATGTGCGTCTTTGTTTGTATCTTATGGAGGGCATGATTTTGCTGCGGGGATCATCATTAATGAAGATCAAATAGAAGTTTTTAGAAAGAAGTTCATTCATCTTGTGAACTCATCGTTAAAAAAGGATAAGGCGGTTCTTACTTTGCCTCTCGATGCTCGAGCTGATTTTGACGAGATAGACCATGATTTATTATCTTCTATAGATCTTTTTGAGCCTTTTGGGAAAGGTAACCCCGTCCCAGTATTTTATACTGTAGTGCATCAGGTGCGTTATCCAAAGTTATTGCCGGGGAACCATCTCAAGCTTTATCTCAGTCGTGGAGAAAGGAATTTAGAAGGTATTGCTTTCGGATTGGGGGATAGGATAGATGCTCTCAAAGCTAATTGGAATAAGCCTTTAGAACTTGCTTATACGCCACGTTTGTCTCAATCTTCTAACGGAGGAGTTATTCATTTACTAGTTCGAGATTTCCGCATTCTTCCATTAAATTATAAAGACACCAACATCGAGTTTTAATTCTTTGGATGCAAAGACAGCATTCTTTAGATTCTCCTATTTCCTAATACTTTTTTCTTGAGTTTTTCTACAGGCTTGTTTTAAATGGTTCACCCAATTTTATTGATGGATGGGTGTCCTCTCAAATTTATTTTCTCCGGATATTTTGGCTAATGAAAACAACTTAATGCTTCGGCACAACAGTTTTTCTAGGAACATCTCATAGAAAGAGATAAAGTAGCCAAGGGTTCGAAACAATTTTATAGTAATTCCTGAAGGTGGTTTTGACGATTTTTTTATGGAGCTGTAAGTATGATAAAGGATGAAATTCTTTATATTTTTTATTTTAAAATTATTCCTGATAATAAGAAGTGTTTAATTTAAAATAGCAGAATAGAAACATTTTCTTTGTTTTATTCCATGTTTTTTTTAAAATGTTTACTTTTAACTCCCATATTTGCAGCAGATATGTTCTCAGTTACCCAATCATCTGTTATAGGTAATCCCCTGTTCACGATGAACCCAAAACCTGAAATTTTTATGTTTTCCTCAGAAGCTGCTCGTAAAGCATATGAGAGGAGAGCGCAGTGTCCTTTACTGTACAATTTAATCGATGTTATCTGTGAAGTTGTTAAGTTAATTTTTCGCATTATTTTGCTTATTCCTGTTGGATTATTTTGGATATTGGGGAAAATTTGTCAGAATGTGTTGCTTCCCGCAGCCGGAGGTGCATTTTCAGGACAATTATGCTGTGTGAAAAGGTTATTACAAGAAGCCTTTCACATTCGTGTAGGTTATTGGGTAGATAGTGGCTATGTGAGTTCTGTAGAACGTGTTCCTATTCAAAATGATGATTTATTCATTGATACCCTCCGTATTGAATTTCCTAACGCTAAGAAAGATAGATGGATGCTTATTTCCCTAGGAAATAGCGAATGTTTTGAAAACAGAGCTATTCTTCGTCGGGGTGATGATTGGATGTTGAATGTAGCAAAGCAATCACAAGCTAATGTTTTAGTATTTAACTATCCTGGAGTGATGCATAGCAAAGGTCCTATTTCGCGAGAATCTTTAGGAAAAGCTTATCAGGCATGTGTTCATTATCTTCGTGATCATCCTGGGGGGCCGAAAGCAAAGCAAATCATTGCTTACGGCTATTCTTTAGGAACATTAGTACAAGCTCTGGGATTAAGTAAGGAAATTACTGATGGGAGTGATGGGGTTAGTTGGTTTGTCGTTAAAGACCGTGGGCCAAAGTCTGTTTCAGCAGTAGCATCTCAATGGGTAGGGAAATTAGGTCAATGGGTGATAGAATTATTGGGTTGGGAGATCAATTCAGCAAAATATAGTGAGTCTCTTGTTTGCCCCGAATTATTTATACATGGGGTAAATAGTCAATCTCAGTTAATAGGCGACGGTTTGTTCAATAGAAATAATTGTTTTGCAGCACCGTTTTTAGATTCCAATACCTCTAATCTTCCTGGAAAGAAAATTTCTATGGGAGAATATCTTCTAGTACATCAGGGTGTTCTTCAGGAGACAACTGTGAGGAAGATAGTTGAACACATCACAGATCACTTTGATTCCGAAGATCTGACTGAAACACTAGGTTCTAGGGAATAACTTCGATGATGCGAAAGCGTATTTTGGCTCAATAGAGAATCTTTTACGTAAAAGATTCTCTATGGCACTGTTGTCTCTGCCTTGAATTTGTCTTCAAATTAAGGATACTAGTACGCATAAAGCTACTGAGATACAAAATGCGATTCAGAATAACTTACTACTATAGTTGAATAGACTCTTGAAAATAGTCAGACAAGCTAATGGAGAAAAAATGAACGCTATTACGATAAAATCTGGTTTTTTCTGACCTATCTATTTGATTTTCAGAAGGGTTGAGATAGTTATTTTCAAATAACTATGTAAAGACTGTTGAATTTAGGAGGAATAAGATTCGTCCCGCTCTTCCTAAAATTTTTCCATTTTAACAAGTGTTTTAGGAGAAAGGGTTTGTAGTTGCGCAAACCAATGTCTCTAAGATCTCTATGTTTTAATGTTAAGAAATATTAATAAATTGAAGGAGTTATTTGGTTTTATTAAGATTTAAACCAAAAACATCAACTTTGTATTAACAAAAAAGCTTGATTAATAAAGCTTTTCTTAGGAAAATACTTATTTAAAAATTTCTAAAAATTAAGGAAGAACTACTAACTATTAAGGTTGTTTTAATTCTAGAATATGTTGAGGGGGGAGGTTTGCTAACGTATGGAATGCATACAACATGAAAGCTGTTTCGATTTAGATGACAGAGAAGATGCACAGCAACTTGAGGTACAAGAAGGAACCGAGATGGTTTCTATTACACAGGCTGCAAAATTGCATAATGTGACACGTCAAGCAATTTACGTGGCAATCAAACAAAAGAAACTAAGGGCTTCTAAAACAACCCGATGGGAAATTGATCTTAAGGATTTGGAAGACTACAAGCGTAACCGTTATTCGAGAAAAAAGTCCCTTTATCAAGGTGAACTACTCTTTGATAACGATAGAGGATATTATTCTGTAAATCAGGTGGCTGATATGCTAGGAATTCCTGTGCAGAAAGTTTATTATGCTACGCGTACAGGAACTATGCGAGGAGAGCGTAAAGGTGCTGCTTGGGTTATCAGTCAATCAGAGATCGATAGATATAAGAGCGATTATTTGAATAAGCAAACAGCGAAGAAAATAAAAGATGCTGCGGTTGAACAAGCTACAGCTACTCCAGAGGATATTGTTTCTTCCGGAACCCTCTTATTTGAGAACGACTAGTTCGTATTTATCTTCTTTTGCCCCTTAGCTTAGCTATTGCTTTTATCTCTTTCGCCCTTCTAATACCTCGTATTTTTTTTATTTTCTATTTATAGCAGATAGATTAAGTCTGCGTGTAAATTTTCATAGAAACTCTGTAGCTTTACTTAGGGATGCAGAGTTTATTTTTTTGCTCGCTTCTAATTTGGTTAATAGAGACGCCCAGAGAGAATTTCTCTTGAAGAAATAAGTAGGTTCAAGGTATCAAGTCTCTTTCGTCTTAGGATTAAAAAAGAATGGCTTGGGAAAACGTACGTGTTAGAGTTGCGCCGTCGCCTACGGGGGATCCCCATGTAGGGACAGCCTATATGGCTTTGTTTAACGAAATCTTTGCAAAACGATTCAACGGAAAGATGATCTTGAGAATCGAGGATACGGATCAAACACGTAGCCGTGACGATTACGAGAGGAATATTTTCTCCGCTCTTGAGTGGTGTGGTATTCAATGGGATGAGGGACCAGATGTTGGCGGTCCTTATGGACCCTATAGACAATCAGAGCGCACAGAAATCTATCGAGAGTATGCCGAGCTTCTTTTAAAAACAGATTACGCTTATAAATGCTTTGCTACGCCCAAAGAGCTTGAGGAAATGCGAGCTGTTGCCACTACTTTGGGATATCGTGGAGGGTATGATCGCCGTTATCGTTATCTTTCTCCAGAAGAAATAGAAGCTCGGACACGAGAGGGTCAGCCTTATACCATTCGATTAAAAGTTCCTCTTACCGGTGAATGTATTCTTGAAGACTATTGCAAGGGCAGAGTTGTTTTCCCTTGGGCAGATGTTGACGATCAAGTTCTTATGAAATCCGATGGTTTCCCCACATATCACTTCGCTAACGTGGTAGACGACCATCTTATGGGTATTACACATGTTCTTCGTGGAGAAGAATGGCTGAGTTCCACTCCTAAACACCTGCTTCTTTATGAAGCCTTCGGTTGGGAACCACCTACATTCTTACATATGCCATTACTCCTCAACCCGGATGGAACAAAGCTATCTAAAAGAAAGAATCCTACTTCGATCTTTTATTATCGTGATGCCGGATATATCAAAGAAGCCTTTATGAATTTCCTTACTCTCATGGGCTATAGCATGGAAGGAGATGAAGAGGTGTATTCTTTAGCGAAGCTTATTGAGAATTTTGATCCTAAGCGGATTGGAAAATCTGGAGCGGTTTTTGATACCCGCAAGCTAGATTGGATGAATAAGCACTACCTAAATCATGAGGGATCACCAGAAAGTCTATTAGCTAGACTGAAAGACTGGTTAATCAATGATGGGTTTTTCTTAAAAATTCTTCCCCTATGTCAATCTCGGATTGCGACACTTGCAGAATTTGTAGGACTAACAGAATTTTTCTTTTCAGTTCTTCCTGAGTATTCAAAGGAAGAGCTTTTACCGGCAGCAATTTCTGAAGAGAAGGCTGCTATCGTTTTTTACAGCTATGTAAAGTACTTAGAAAAAGCTGATTTATGGGTTAAGGATCAGTTTTATTTGGGTTCTAAATGGCTTTCAGAGGCTTTTCAATTAAACCATAAGAAAGTAATTATACCACTTCTTTATGTGGCTATTACTGGGAAAAAACAGGGATTACCCTTGTTTGACTCTATGGAGTTGTTGGGGAAACCTCGTACACGTATGCGCATGGTTCACGCACAAAATCTTCTTGGGGGAGTCCCTAAGAAGATTCAAACAGCTATTGATAAGGTTCTTAAAGAAGAAGATTTTGAAAGCAAGATCCTAGAATTTTAGTTCTACAGAGTGGCAAGGCTCTTACTATTTAGAGTTTGCAAGATAAAACTATATATTTTGTGGATAAGATGCTTGAAATACTGACTTAGCTAGGGAGAACTCTAAAGAGTTTGCCTGCTTAGTCAGAGGAATACGTCCTTGTGCAAGAATGTAGCTACGGGGAGGAGGAGCATAGGAACAGCTCGAAACAAATAGAGATACAAAGAAAACCATATGTAAAAAAGAAAATCTTCTCATTTCCCAACTCCCTATTTGTTTAAATGTTAGAACAACATTTGTTTTATTATCTATTAATTAAAAGTATTATTTTATAACAAAAACACAGCCTCTTAATAACCAGAGATTTATGGTGAATAAAAAAAATCTTATCTATCACTGTGGTCAGCATAAGTTATTCATAATAATACTCTTCTAATTCCTTCTATAATACAGTCCTATCTAATGGACCTTCTTTAGTTAATACTCTAGTTTTGTTTTTGCTATCAGAAAAATAATTAGTTTAAGAAAAATATAAATAGAAAAAAGAATTGATAAAATTTTTATTTTCTATTGTAATATTGTTCATGGGAAAGTGCTTTATTAATTATTAAAAATTGAAAGGGTTTTTTAATAAGAAATCAAGCGCGTTAAGTTTTCTAATTAGAAAGGAGTTATAAACTTATGAAGAAAGCTGTTTTACTAGCTGCAGTATGTTGTGGTGTTGTTGGCTTAAGTAGCTGCTGCCGTATCGTAGATTGCTGTTTTGAAGATCCTTGTGCACCTAAGTCCTGCAATCCTTGCAACGCTTTCAACAAGAAAGACAACGCATGCAGTCCTTGCGGTACCTATACACCTTCTTGCTCCAAGCCTTGTGGCTCTGAGTGTAGTCCAGGAGTTCAAGGGCCTCAAGCTAAAGGTTGTACATCTCCAGACGGTAGATGCAAACAATAAGTAACGGTTCTTAACTATTTACTTAAATTGGTTAGGTAGTTAGGAGGTAAATTATTTCCCTGCTAACTGCCTTTATGAAAATAAACTTAAATGTTGAGGGTAAGAGTTCGTAACTTTCTACCCGATGGCAGAAGAAAAAATAACACACGCGATAGGAGATCCCTATGTCCAAACTCATCAGACGAGTAGTTACGGTCCTCGCGCTAACTAGTATGGCGAGTTCATTTGCCAGCGGGAAGATAGAGGCCGCTGCTGCAGAGTCTCTTGCTACAAGATTTATTGCTAATGCTGACACCTCAGATGACAATATCTTGCAGACAACAGCCAAGAAAATTAGATTTGGCCGTAATAAAAATCAAAAACAAGAACAAAAAAATAATGGCCCTTGCTGTGATAAAGAATTTTATCCTTGTCAAGATGGCTCATGCCAATCATCAGTAGATACAAAACAAGAGTCTTGCTACGGCAAAATGTATTGTGTGCGTGTTAACGATGATTGTAACGTTGAAATTAGCCAAGCTGTACCTGAATATGCAACAGTAGGATCTCCTTATCCTATTGAAATTCTTGCTGTAGGTAAAAAAGATTGCGTTAATGTCGTTATCACTCAACAACTTCCTTGTGAAGTTGAATTCGTAAGCAGTGATCCTGCTACAACACCTACTTCTGACAGCAAGTTAATTTGGACAATTGATCGCTTAGGTCAAGGCGAGAAGTGCAAAATTACTGTTTGGGTAAAACCTCTTAAAGAAGGTTGTTGCTTCACAGCTGCTACTGTATGTGCTTGCCCAGAGCTTCGCTCTTATACCAAATGCGGACAACCTGCTATCTGCATTAAGCAAGAAGGCCCTGATTGCGCTTGCTTACGTTGCCCAGTTTGTTACAAAATCGAAGTTTGCAACACAGGTTCTGCTATAGCTCGCGGTGTTGTGGTTGATAACCCAGTACCCGATGGTTATACTCACGCTTCAGGACAGCGCGTTCTTTCCTTTAACTTAGGAGATATGCGTCCTGGTGATTTCAAATCATTCACTGTAGAATTTTGTCCTCAAAAAAGAGGAAAAGTTACTAACGTTGCTACTGTATCTTATTGCGGGGGACATAAATGTTCCGCTAACGTAACTACTGTTATCAACGAGCCTTGTGTACAAGTAAATATCTCTGGAGCTGACTGGTCTTACGTATGTAAGCCTGTAGAATACACAATTGTTGTATCTAACCCAGGTGATCTTAAACTTTACGATGTTGTTATAGAAGATACAGCACCATCAGGAGCTACGATTTTAGAAGCTGCTGGAGCTGAAATTTGCTGTAACAAAGCTGTATGGTGCATTAAAGAAATGTGCCCAGGAGAAACTCTCCAGTTTAAAGTTGTTGCTAAAGCTCAAAGCCCAGGCAAATTCACAAATCAAGTTTCAGTAAGAACAAATTCTGATTGTGGATCATGCACTTCTTGCGCAGAAGTTACAACTCATTGGAAAGGTCTCGCAGCTACTCATATGTGCGTCATCGATACCAATGACCCTATTTGTGTAGGTGAAAATACCGTATACCGTATTTGTGTAACCAACCGCGGTTCTGCAGAAGATACTAACGTTTCATTAATCCTTAAGTTTTCTAAGGAATTGCAACCAGTTTCTTCTTCAGGTCCAACAAAAGGAACTATTACAGGTAATACAGTAGTATTTGATGCGTTACCTAAACTAGGTTCTAAAGAATCTGTAGAGTTTTCTGTAACATTGAAAGGGGTTGCTCCTGGAGATGCTCGCGGAGAAGCTATTCTTTCTTCAGATACTTTAACAGTACCTGTAGCAGATACGGAAAACACACACGTTTATTAATCCTTTTAAATTCCTTTAAAAGTTCTTAAACGAAAAAGCCGTCCTAGATTTTATCTGGGGCGGTTTTTTTTGTTTTCTGCCTATTAAGAATTTTTTGAATTTCTTGGAGGCCCGTCTTTATAAAATCTAAAAAAATTCAATTAAAAATTTTAATTAATACCGGAGTTGGTTAAACTTTTTCGTCTTACGTGTTTAGAGAAGGAGTTTAACATGACAACAGGTGTATCAAATAGCAGCGATGTCTTAGTCGATCTAATCAAGCCAGGATTAGAGGATGTAATGAAAGACGAAACAGTCCAGGTAACTTTGATTAATTCCGTATTGGGATGGTGCAAAGTACATATAGTTGATCCAGTAAGAACATCAAAAATTGTACAATCGAGAGCATTTCAAATTACGATGATCGTGCTAGGAGTTATCCTACTTGTTGCTGGTTTGGCTTTAACTTTTGTACTGCAAGGTCAGCTTGGCAAAAATGCCTTCTTATTCTTAATCCCTGCGGTTATCGGTTTGATTAAACTTCTAACAACCTCAGTGTTTATGGAACAGCCTTGTACTCCAGAAAAATGGCGTTTATGCAAACGTCTTTTAGCAACAACTGAAGATATTCTAGATGATGGGAAAATTAACCAATCAAATACGATTTTCACTACGGAAAGTACTGATGCAACGAGTACATCTACATCTAGTTAAAACGGAATAGTCATTAACTTTGTAACATCTTGAGACATTAGGAGGCATTTAGCCTCCTAAAGAAATGGCAGACTTACCGTGTCTTAAAAGAATCATATCTTTTAAAATATTCACAGATTCTTCCATTTGTAAATCATTGCTTCCAAAAGGTCGAACTGCATCTGAGGGATCTTTTAGTTCGTCTAAAAAGATCTTATAGTTTTTATTTTCACTTAGTCGTTGTTTACTGTTTGCAGTTAACTGAGGAAGCATCTCTCTCCACACAGTCTCTTCTTTCTGTAAATTTGGAGTATAGTACTTTTGAAACCATGGACGCATATGGGAGTCCAGATCTCCTAAATTATCATTCATCACATTGTCACAGCTATCCGCAGGTAGGGGATGTTCTAGATAACGTTCTCCTAAAGGTTCTTCAAAATAGCGCGAAGCGATATGGATATCAGAGCGCACACCTTGAAGTTGTGTAGACTTTCCAGAAGGAGAGTAGTATTTCCCTACAGTAACTTTGAAGAATCCCTCTTTATCAGAATCTGCAGTAATTGTTTGATGTTGGATTGTCCCTTTCCCATAAGTCTGTTCATCACCAACAATTATAGCTACGCCATAATCTTGTAACGTTTGAGCAACAATTTCTGCAGCAGATGCGGAACTTTTCGAAACAAGAATGGTTAAAGGACCGTCATAGAATTTCTTAGGAGACACCGTACGGTAACGTTTGATACTGCCATCTGCATATCGGGATACAACGACAACTCCGTTAGTCATAAACAATCCTGAAACTTTAATTGCTTGCGAGAGAAAACCTCCTGTATTCTCTCGGATGTCTAAAACTAGCCCTAGGAGATTCTTGTCTTGTAGACCTTGAATCGCTCGTTTTAGATCTTGTTCACTAGAGATTTGATTTTCACCCTCATAAAAAGAATGTAGAGTGATCTTTCCAATAACCCCGTTACCATAAGACTCATAGGAAACATCTACACGACGATCATCTAAACTGATCTTTTCACGTCTTAATTTCACCGTACGGTTTTGCTCTTGACTATGCACATCTAAGATGACTTCAGAGTCTCGAGAACCTCTAAGACAGTCTAGTACAGCTCTAAAGGGAAGATTCTCTATACTTCTACCATCAACACGATAAATTACATCATCAATATGCAAGTCGCCAGATTTGTCCGCGGGTCCTCCAGGAATAATCTCTTTTACAATAACTCCATCGATATCTTCTTTTAGGATTACACCAATTCCACACATTCCTTTTTCCAATTGAATGCGCATAGCAAGGGCTTCATCTTTACTAAAGTATGTTGTATGGGCATCCAGACTGTGAGCCATAGCCTTGACGACACGAACATGGAAGTGATGAGACTCCTCTTGAGGTGACATGGGGTTTCCATAATCATTGATGCCTAAATAAGGGTTCTCATATGCTTCGAGTTGACGTACACAGAGACTGGTTAAAGAGGCTTCCTTTCCTTGATATCTATCTCTGGAACTATCCGATAGATATACAGAAATATAGGAGAGGAGTAAAGAACGCTGCCTCTCTTTTACCTCTTGGGTAGACTGTGCCCATTGCTTAGGTTTTCTAATAAGTACATGTGTGGAGGCTTCTTTAACCAAGGTCTCGGGATCAGATAGCCATTCAGTTCGCCACTGACGTGCTCGAATAATGCTATCTTTAACTACACGATTTAAATTCTGATACACCGAAAAATTATTTGTTTTATAATTTTTCAATAGGCGCTTTTTGATGTCTGTAGATTGGATAAAATTACTTACTTCTTGTTCTGTAAGATAAGCTTTGTGAGGATCAAATGATTGGGAGTATCCTATTAATGAGCGTATGAGAATATCAGAAGAGATGTCTTGCACATCCACATGATATTCAATTAGCTTATCAACAGTTTTCCGGATGTCTTCTTCATGCAGTAATTCAGAAGCAAAAGAGAGACTAGGGAAGCATGTTAGAACAAGAGCGCAAAGACGTAGTATTTTTATCATTACAAATATCTTTGTTGATCACGGATACTCGTAACATCGACAAAAAATCCTCGGGCTTGAGCGAAGATTTTCAATCTCAAAAAAAAACTATTTAGAATAAACAGGTTGGTAAAAAAAAATATTCTTTCTAAGATGGCGGAGCGAAGGGACGTAATGTGTTAAACACATCACAAAGGGTGTTGATCAATAGTATTCCGGCTGCAATGAAAACTAAGAAGGAACCAATAACAAAGTAGGCTCCGGAAAAAGGTAGTGTTGCTTGGGGAAGGAAACTTAAACCAGAAAAAATCAAAGCAAGAATTAAAAATACAGCAGCCATTGCAATCATCACAACATTACGCGAAGAAGCGTACACTTGTTGTTGATAATCTGTGCGTAAAGAATTGACTGGAATTTCCGTGTTCATGGGTTCCCTTCGAACTAAAGAACAAATATTATAAAAAAAATGACATAAGAAAACACTTAAAATAAAAGTTTTAAATCTAATATTGCAACTTAGATTGTTTTTGAGATTCTTTTATGCATTATCTTTATTTTTTCGCATTGATAGCTTCTTTCTTAATTCCTGGAGCCCTTCCTTGTGCATACGCTGAAGATTTTCCTTGGATAGCACCTAAATCTCTTGCCATACTCGGTAGCCCTTTTATTGATGTCGTCCTCGATGTTCACGGAGAATTTATTGAAAGTTGCAATTTGAAAATCGGGGAGATACAGACTATAAGTGCTTCTGATGTGAAAAAAATTTTTTTTATGTATAAAGGAGTTTTTCCAGAAAATCCTATCCGAGTGACAAGGAAGGAGCCTCTAAGTCTTACAGAAGATCAGCTCGCAAACCTGGGTATCACGAGTTTGCGTAACGGAAATCCTTACTTTAATTATCTAAAACAGACGGAATATGGCCCCGCATTTAATGAATTAGATCAATTTCGTCTAGTCTTGCGTTGTCCGAATCAAGAAGATACTTTATGTTATTTTCTTCAAAACGTTCCCGAATGTTCAACAGAACTGTGTCTATCGCCAGACGGGGGCTATGCTCTGATTGATAGTGAATTGTTCATTTCTGGCTGCTGTATAGAGAGTTTTTTAAAAAAGACTGGAAGCCAGGCGCAGAAAATCATGCTTGATCTCAATAACTCACGCATTGCTTATGAGTTTAGAGATCGGATTTGGTCATTGTTACCCCACGTAAACGTTCTTTTTTTGTCTGAGAGTTCAATAGAAGCTTTAACTGGTATTTCGAATGCGACTATAGCAAGACGTTTGCTTTCTCGTGTTATCCCTATGATATTCGTACAAAATGTATCCGAAAATGAATCGTATATTTATTTTATCCAAAACGGAAAAGAAACAGCTTATTGTTCAAAACAAGATCTCCAGCAAATAGTTTTGGGATTTCTTTTTGGTTATATTAACAATAATGTAGTAGATTATTGTTTTCACTCTGCTGATCTTTTGATTGATAATGCCTAATTTCTTCTCCTATGAAGGTGAAGACTCGTTTTTTTTCAATTCTAAAACTGAAAAATAAGTTTTTCATATTAGAATGATTTTTTTGAATATCAGATGATTATATGCTGATTCCCATCTAAAAATAAGCCCTTGCAAACAAAGGGATCCTTACTCTATATTTTCCCCCTTATAGTAGTTAGGTTGAATTGAGAAGGATACATGCCAACCATTAATCAATTAATACGTAAAAAGCGTCAATCTAGCGCGTCTAGAAAGAAATCTCCAGCCTTGCAGAAATGTCCACAGAGACGTGGTGTATGCCTACAAGTGAAGACAAAGACTCCTAAAAAGCCGAACTCAGCTTTGCGTAAAGTTGCCTGGGTGCGCTTGTCTAACGGCCAAGAAGTCATCGCTTACATTGGTGGTGAAGGCCATAATTTACAAGAGCACAGCATTGTTTTGGTTCAAGGCGGCAGGGTTAAAGATTTGCCCGGTGTTCGTTATCATATTGTTCGTGGAGCTCTAGACTGTGCTGCTGTCAAAAATAGAAAACAAAGCCGTTCTCGATACGGAGCAAAGCGTCCTAAGTAGGACTATTCTTTATTTAGGAATGAGAAGTTAGAGGTTAATTTATATGTCAAGACGACATGCCGCTGAGAAGAAAGTAATTCCAGCAGATCCCATCTATGGAAGCGTAACCCTAGAAAGGTTCATTAATAAAGTTATGATGCATGGGAAAAAAAGCATCGCTAGGAAGATAGTTTATTCTGCTTTAGATAGATTTTCTAAGAAAATAGGAGCGGAGAATGTGCTAGAGGCTTTTGAAGAAGCCTTGGAAAATGCAAAGCCTTTGCTTGAAGTTCGCTCTCGTCGTGTTGGTGGAGCTACATATCAAGTTCCTGTAGAAGTTGCTTCGGGACGAAGAGACTGTTTGGCTATGCAATGGATTATTAAACACGCTAGAGCAAAGCCTGGAAAATCTATGGAGATGGGATTAGCAACTGAGCTCATTGATTGTTTCAATAAACAGGGAGCTACTATTAAAAAACGTGAAGATACCCACCGTATGGCTGAAGCTAATAAAGCATTTGCTCATTATAAGTGGTAAAATAATATTTAATCTCGGTTTGGAAGAGGCATAACAAGTTCATGAGTGATCAGGAATTCGATTTAAGCAAAATTAGAAACATCGGTATCATGGCACATATCGATGCGGGAAAAACGACAACTACAGAAAGAATTCTTTATTACGCTGGAAGAACTCATAAAATTGGTGAGGTTCATGAAGGCGGAGCTACCATGGACTGGATGGAACAGGAGCAAGAAAGAGGTATTACTATTACCTCTGCTGCAACAACTGTTTTCTGGCTAGATTGTAAAATCAATATTATTGACACTCCTGGACACGTGGACTTCACTATTGAAGTTGAGAGATCTCTTCGTGTTTTAGACGGTGCCGTAGCTGTATTTGATGCAGTGTCTGGAGTTGAGCCTCAATCAGAGACTGTGTGGAGACAAGCGAATAAGTACGGTGTTCCCCGGATTGCTTTCGTAAATAAAATGGATCGCATGGGTGCGGATTACTTTGCGGCCGTAGAATCTATGAAAGAAAAACTTGGTGCTAATGCCATTCCTGTGCACTGTCCTATTGGCGCTGAAAGCCAATTTGTTGGAATGGTGGATCTGATTTCGCAAAAGGCTCTATATTTTCTAGATGAAACTCTAGGTGCTAAGTGGGAAGAACGAGAAATTCCTGAAGAACTTAAAGAGAAATGTGCAGAACTTCGGTATGCACTTCTTGAAGAACTTGCTACAGTAGATGAAAGTAATGAAGCTTTCATGATGAAAGTTCTCGAAGATCCAAATTCTATTACCGAAGAAGAAATCCATGATGCGATGCGCAAAGGGGTTATTGAAAATAAGATCAATCCCGTATTGTGTGGAACTGCCTTTAAGAATAAAGGTGTCCAGCAGCTTCTCAATGTTATTGTAAGATGGTTGCCTTCACCTAAAGATCGTGGTGTAATCCATGGAATTAATCTAAAGAACAACGAAGAAGTTCATTTAGAACCTAGAAAAGACGGCCCTCTAGCTGCTCTTGCGTTCAAAATTATGACAGACCCCTATGTTGGTCGTATCACCTTTATCCGTATCTATTCAGGAACTCTTAAAAAGGGTTCAGCTATTCTTAACTCCACTAAGGATAAAAAAGAGCGGATTTCTCGTTTATTAGAGATGCACGCTAATGAAAGAACCGATAGAGACGAATTTACCGTTGGGGATATCGGTGCTTGTGTAGGTTTAAAATATTCAGTTACAGGGGATACGCTTTGCGACGATAATCAGGAAATTGTTCTTGAGCGTATTGAAATTCCTGAACCTGTGATTGATATGGCTATTGAGCCAAAATCTAAGGGAGATAGAGAGAAATTAGCTCAAGCATTGAGTGCTCTTTCCGAGGAAGATCCTACTTTCCGCGTTACTTCAAACGAGGAGACAGGACAAACAATTATTTCTGGGATGGGTGAGCTACATTTAGATATTCTTCGCGATCGTATGATTCGCGAATTTAAAGTGGAAGCTAATGTTGGCAAGCCTCAAGTTTCTTATAAAGAAACAATTACCAAGAATGGCAAAAGCGAAACAAAATACGTGAAACAGTCTGGTGGTCGTGGACAATATGCTCACGTTTGCCTCGAGATTGAGCCAAATGAACCAGGGAAGGGCAATGAAGTTGTCAGCAAAATTGTTGGCGGTGTTATTCCTAGAGAATATATCCCAGCAGTTATGAAAGGTGTAGAAGAAGGCTTAAATACAGGTGTTCTTGCTGGTTATGGTTTGGTAGATGTTAAGGTCAACATTGTGTTTGGATCATATCACGAGGTAGATTCCAGTGAAATGGCATTTAAAATATGCGGTTCAATGGCTGTGAAAGAAGCTTGCAGAAAAGCCACTCCGGTGATTCTAGAACCTATTATGAAAGTTGCGGTAACGACTCCTGAGGATCATTTAGGAGATGTTATTGGTGATTTGAATCGTCGTCGTGGAAAAATCTTAGGCCAGGAATCTTCACGAGGTATGGCACAAGTAAATGCCGAGGTTCCTTTAAGTGAAATGTTTGGATACACAACATCTTTAAGATCCTTGACTTCCGGAAGAGCAACATCAACAATGGAACCAGCCTTCTTTGCTAAGGTTCCTCAAAAAATTCAAGAAGAGATTGTTAAGAAGTAAGGAATATATGAAGCAGCAAAAACAGAAAATTCGTATTCGTCTGAAAGGATTCGATCAGGGACAGCTAGATCGATCAACCGCAGATATTGTTGAGACTGCTAAAAGAACAGGCGCTCGTGTAGCAGGTCCTATTCCTTTGCCTACGAAGAGGGAAGTGTACACTGTGTTGCGTTCTCCTCACGTACACAAGAAGTCTAGGGAGCAGTTTGAAATTCGTACGCATAAGCGTTTAATAGATATCTTAGATCCTACAGGAAAAACTATAGATGCCCTAAAAATGTTAGCTCTTCCAGCAGGAGTTGATATTAAGATCAAGGCTGCATAGGTTAAATTGACTCGGCCATGCATTTAGTAGAGAAATTTAAGGCTCAGAGGGTTTCTCTTCTCTCACGAGAGCTCATTTCTTGTTGCGATTCTACCATTGCTTCTTTTGATGCAGGCCATGTCTATCAATTATTTCTTAGTACAACAGATTCTAATCTACCTTATAAGGTAGGGGATTCTTTGGGCGTATTCCCAAAGAATCCTATAAGTGTTGTTGAGAAGATTCTCGAATGTTTAAGTTATTCTCCAAAACAACTGGTACAGACTCGAGAATCCTCTCACGTTACCTTCTATGACTTCTTAAGATGCTACGCAAATGTAGATAAACTTCCTGCGAAGCTTAGGTCCTTTTTCCCTGATACAGAAGATTCTATAAATTTTTATGATGCTATACAGAAATATAAACCTAGTATCCCTATAGAGCTATTTGTACAAAGTGTCTTACCTCTACTACCTCGCTTTTATTCGATAGCCTCTGCTCCACATCCTCAGGAAAAAAAAATAGAACTGCTAGTTAGGCTTGTAAGTTATCCTGGGGAGTATGAGCAGCGTCATGGAGTGTGTTCTTTCTTTTTATGTAAGGAATTAGAGCTAGATGAGAGCTGTTATGCATACGTACAGCCTACCAAACATTTTACCATTGGGGATTACATTCATAATAAACCCATTGTCATGATCGGCTCAGGAACCGGAATAGCTCCATATAAAGGTTTCTTACAACAGCGTATTTACAATAAAGATCCAGGAACGAACTTACTCTTTTTTGGAGAACGATTTGAGAAGGCGAATTTCTATTATCAAGATTTTTGGAAACAAGCTATTGAAAACCAGTTGTTGCAGCTTTTTTTAGCTTTTTCTCGCGATGGGGATCAGAAGATCTATGTACAAGATCTACTCAGAAAAGAGGCGGATACGGTCTTAAAAGCATATGAAGGGGGGGCGTATTTCTTTGTTTGTGGAAGTAAGGTTTTGGGAAGTGAAGTTAAAAAGACTCTAGAAGATATTTTGGGGAAAGATAAGCTCTCCCAATTGAAGGAAGAGCGTCGTTATGTTATCGATGTCTATTAATTGCAATACTCCATAACTGTGAGTACGCAAAAACATTGTACACCATCACCACAGCCAAAATCACTCAAACCTTCCCCAGAGGTTGCAGTAATGCCTACGGATCCTAGAGGAATATTTAAAGCAGAGGCAATACTTTGTCTCATAGCAGAGAGTTTTGGAAGAAATTTAGGACGATTTCCTTCAATAGTAATAGCTACATGAGAAATCATTTGGTTCGATTTTAAGGATTTTATAGCTTCGGATAAATACACACTACTGTCGGTAATACCACGAGTATGGAAAAGTTCATCGGCAACTTCTCCTAATATGATTCTATGAGTTACAGAAGAGATGGCGTTGCAAATAGCGTGGAAGACAATATCGCCATCAGAATTTGCTTGGAAACCAGGACTATTTTCAAAGATTACCCCAGCTAAAGTGCAGGGTTTTGCAGAACTTTCGGAAAGGAAACGATGGCTATCTTGCCCGATTCCTACACGATAAATCCATTGCGGTTTAGGCAAAGGAGAGTCATTTTCTGCGTTCATATTTATTGTACCGTTTTAATATTCCTTATTTTGAGATCGTCGCTCTTTAATTGGGATGTAAAATCGCCGTAGGCTCAATTTTACCGTGGTTGAGAATCTCGTGAGAAAATATACAAAATAATCAGAATTCACGCACCTATACATACATAAAAATTCTTCTATGTAAGAGTTGACCAGTCTGTAAAAATATTATTTTAATCTTTTAAAGATATATTTTTAATTTATATAAAAATAGATAAGGTGATTTATTTTTAATATAGAAAGGTTAATAATGTTATAATTTTTTATTATAACACAGATTTTAATTAGAGTTATGCAGATTAGATTCGAGACAAATCAGGATTTTGACGATAGAGTAGGACAAATATTTCCTAGAAGTTGTTATATGTTATTTCCTAGAGATGATGAAGGTATATGGGATATCTCTTATGATTGGGATTTAACGAATCCTACGGCTTTGAAAAATTCAGCTTTAGCAGTGATTCCTGTGATTGGTTCAATCATTGGGTTAATCAAGTTATTCAGCGTATGGTCTGTCAATCTACGCGGCGAAAGTAAAAGAAAAATACTTGTTTATACAGTCACCGGATTAATGGAATTTTGTGGTCTAGGGATTGTTACCTTAGTGCTAAAAATTCTTTGTTTATTTTTTAAAATTATTTTTTCTAGAAATAGAAGAGAGCAAATTCTTCCTGAATATCCTCAAGATCGCAGTCATGCATCTTCCGGTCTGATTTTTTCGTAAACTCTTTGATTAGAGTTTATGTTCTTAGAAATATCATTGCTTTAAAGCGAATATTTCCCTATGATAACCTACTGAAATGGCTGGATAGCTCAGTTGGTAGAGCAGAGGATTGAAGATCCTTGTGTCGTCGGTTCGACCCCGGCTCCGGCCATACTCGGTTAACGTTCAACGTGTCTAGTTTTTCTTGGAAAACTAAAATCAAGGACTTTGTATTTTTTTATAATTTCAGGGTTTGCTAAAGTATTTGGCAAATCTATTGAGTCCTAAGCACAGAATAAAGAATCATAAGGAAAGAATTAATGAAGTCTTACGCGATAATTCAGACCGGAAGCAAGCAATATCAGGTTACTGAAGGGGATGTAATTGACGTCGAATTGTTAGACGGCGTTTCCGAGGGACAAGAAGTTGTTTTCGATCAAGTGTTGTTTACTTTTGATGGATCTAAAGTTTCTTTAGGGACTCCTACGGTAAAGAATGCTGTAGTAAAAGGTCAGTTGCTTTCTCGAGTTCGTGGAGAAAAAGTAACGGCCTATAAATACAAAAGACGTAAAAATTATCATCGTAAGACTGGTCACCGTCAGAATTACCTTAGAGTAAAAATTAGTAATCTAGTGATGTAATCGACTGGTGGATAACTAAAGGATTTTGAAATGGCACATAAGAAAGGTCAGGGAGCAAGCCGTAACGGTCGCGATTCAGAGTCAAAGCGTCTCGGCATGAAAGTGGGCGCAGGACAAAGAGTTTCCACAGGAAGTATTCTTGTAAGACAAAGAGGCACTAAGTGGCATCCTTCTCAAAACGTGGGTAGAGGTCGTGACGATACTTTATTTGCTTTAATAGATGGTATTGTTGTCACTAAGAAGACAGATCGTACATATATTTCTGTTCTTCCAGAATAAGTCTTAAAAGACTCTTCAAAAACCAATTATCTAGGAAGCTCTGTTTTTTGCTCACGCATAAAACGGGGCTTTTCTGTTTTAGCAGCGTTTGCGATTTAGGGATAAGTATACAATGTTTTTAGATCAAATTACTATAGAGTTACGTGCTGGTAAAGGCGGTAACGGTGTCGTAGCTTGGAGAAAGGAAAAGTATCTACCGAAAGGTGGCCCTTATGGTGGTAACGGCGGTGTTGGTGGATCTATTGTTATCGAATCAGCTACACATGTATACTCTTTTGAATCCTATAGGAATATACGCTTTTTAAAGGCTGAAGATGGACAATCTGGAGCAACTAATAATCGTTCTGGGAGAAACGGAAAAGATTTGGTTTTGGTAGTTCCTGAAGGAACGTTATTACGTGATGTAGAGACTCGAGAGATTCTTTATGATTTTGCCAAAGACGGAGAACGTTTAGTTATTTGTCGTGGAGGCAAAGGTGGGAAAGGAAATACTTTCTTTAAGACATCTACCAATCGTGCTCCTACAAAAGCTACTCCAGGAAAACCTGGAGAAGTACGGCAAGTCGAGCTAGAGTTAAAACTCATAGCAGATATTGGTCTTGTAGGCTTCCCAAATGCTGGTAAATCCACGTTATTTAATACTCTTGCTAAAACAGAAGTTAAAGTGGGGGCATATCCATTTACTACACTTCAGCCTGTATTAGGGTTGGTTCCCTGTCAGGAGAGATTGTACCAGAAACCATGGATTATCGCAGATATTCCCGGAATCATAGAAGGTGCTCATCAAAATCGTGGTTTGGGATTAGATTTTCTAAGGCATATTGAACGCACTAGATTGTTATTATTTGTTATTGATATTTGTGGATGCGAGAGATCCTCTCCCGAAGAAGATCTACGTATTCTCATGGACGAACTTTTACATTATAAAGAAGATCTTGCTGATAAAGGCAGGATCATCGCTTTAAATAAAATCGATGATCTTCTTCCTGATGAAAGACAGGAATGCCTAGAGAATTTTCAGAGACTCTTTCCCTCTGAAAAATTTGTGATGTTATCTGGACTTACCGGGGAAGGTGTGGATCTACTGAATAGTCTTTTTACAAATAGACTTACTGTATAAGCAATACCCATCAAAATAGCGATCGTTGGTCCTGCAGGAAAATCTAGGGCATAGGCAAGGACAATTCCGGAAAATGAGCATAGAATGTTTAAGAGAACGGAAACAATCATAATGTTGACCATTCTATAGGAAAACCTACAAGCGATCGATATAGGCAAAACAAGCATGCTTAGCATTAAGATAACACCCATGATGTAAATCAGCATAACAATGGTAATTGCCGTTAAAATTAGTAAAAGGAAATACCACGTTTGTACAGAGTAGCGACTGAGCATCATGTATTTTTCATCGAAACATAGTGCAAGGAATCTCGTATGACAGAGCGCTACGGTTGTGAGAACAACAACGTCTAGTATCCCTAAGCTATAGAGATCATGAGTAGTTACCCAAAGAATATTTCCGAAAAGAAAATTCACTAGCTCTGAATTAAAAGCAGGGAGTTGGGAGATAAAGATAATTCCGATTGCCATGCCTACGGACCAAATCATAGCAATGAGGGCATCCTCTCTTTCTTGATACTTGAGATGAATTTTTCCAATACAGATTGCTAGGATTATTGCTCCAACTATAGCCCCGTACATAGGAGAAAATTCAAGATTCAGTCGATATTGAATCCATAAGGTAAGACCAATTCCTCCTAAAATAGAATGGGAGATACTTCCACTAATAGAAACAATACGTTTCACTACGATGTATGTTCCCACAACTCCCCCAGCAATAGATGCTCCTAGGGCTGCAAGTAGAGACGGGAAGAGTAGCGCGGGAAGGATATGATCAAAAAAAGAAATCATAGATCAGCCTTTTTTTCGAAAGAATCGCAGCAAAACTCTTGAGATATTGTTGGTGTATTGGTCAATGTTGTTAGAGTTCTGCTCATATAAAATACTTTATTGAAGTGACTAGTTGTATGATGCAAATCATGTGTGATCATAAGAATCGTACACTGGGCATTAAGTTCTGTGAGAATCTGTAGGATGCGTTGTTGATTTTCAGGATCGATATTTGCTGTGGGTTCATCAAGGATGAGTAGTTTAGGATGAGATGCCAGGGCTCTAGCGAGTAGTACTCTCTGTATCTGTCCTCCAGATAGATGGGAAAAGCAGGTATCCTTATGATGCAAAAGATCTACGGTCTCTAAAGCTTGCTCAGCAGATTCATGATCATATTTAGAGTATTTCCCATGCCAGCGGAGAAAAGAAAGCCTTCCTGATAGAACAACTTCTTTTACAGAAATAGGGAAGGAAAAATCGTAAGAGAAGTGTTGTGGAACCCATCCAATAGTTAATTCCGATTCTTTTCTACATGTAGAAAATGTTTCTAGAGTTCCTAAAGTAGGTTTTAATAAACCTAACATGAGCATAGCTAAAGTTGTTTTCCCACCACCATTAGGTCCTATAATACCGACAAAATCTCCTTCATGAATCATGAAAGACACATTATTGATGATCCAAGAGCTTTTTGGTCCATAGCGGAAGGAAAGATCTTTAACGAGTATTTGTACTGTCATAAATTAGCAAGAGTTGTTGCTATAGTTTTCAGATTATTTATAACGTTTTCTTCATAGGGATCTAAGTTTACCGTATCCATATGGAAGCGTTCAGCGAGCATAGCACTACTGCGTTTGCCTGCATGACGGAGTAAAATCATAGATGAAATCCCGTGTTCACGAATACTTTGAGCAGCACGGACAACATCTTTTGGGGAGGGATCAGCATGATTACTTTTTTCCACAACATGTTGGGAAAAATTGTAATCTCTACAGAAATAGCCAAAAGCTCCATGCGCGACTAAAATATGACGCTGCTTAGCGGAGGCTGTGATTTCTTGAATTTCTACGTCTAGGGTTTCAAGAGTCTTAAGTAATTTTTCTCCATTACTTTGATATAATGCAGTGTGTTCTGGGAAATACAAGCATAGGGCCTCTACGATAGTAGCTACTTGTATTTTCAAATTTTTGGGACTTAACCAGGTATGAGTATCAAAACTATGAAAATGATGAGCGCATCCTGTATATCCAGGAATTACTTGAATATTTTTATTGAGGTCTACTTGGGGACAAGAAACATTTTTCTCACAAGACTTTTCAAAGTTTTCTCCCATACGGAACCAAAGTTGCGCACGAAGAAATTTTTCCATGTGTCGGGGAGACAACTCATAGGTATGAGGATCATAGTTATTAGTAACTATAGAGCATACCTCGCAAGTCCCCTCTGCTATCTGCTCAACTAGAAATTTATAAGGGACTATACTAACAAGGACATGTTTTTGTTCTGTTTTAGAGTCTCCAAAAGTATGTGAGCACCAGAAAAGGAACAAAATAAGGATGAATATTCTACGCATGATCTAAATAGATTGATGAATTTAGCTATTATCCTATTGACCCACAATTTTAATAAAGAGTGAATTCAAAATAGCTTTGTAGATTTTTTAAAAATCCTTTGTATTCAGACGAATCTTGATAAAAATGGATGTATTGGGATATCTTCAGTTCAAGTTTTTCGAAAGAATATCCTTATTTGGCTAGTGGAGAGGTGTCCGAGTGGCTTAAGGAGCACGCTTGGAAAGCGTGTGTGCGTTAACGCGTACCGAGGGTTCGAATCCCTCTCTCTCCGTCAATTTCTAGCAATCTATTCTTCCTCATCCCATCAATCTATTAATTGAAAATAAAAGTTGAGAAATATCCTTTTGTATTTTTTATTCTTGTATATCAAGGATATTTGCTTTAACCTGTCTTGATTTTTTAATTCTCTAGAACCTCTAAACGTGTGAATCTTTGCTGTTTAGATGAAAAAAGTTCTTAGAACCTGCTCGAGTTAATACTTGCGAAGGGAGTTGCGTTCATTTCTGTTCTTAAGGGTTTTTCTTTAGGGATATTTTAACCTCTTCTCTCTTGCGTAAACGTGTGCATATGTAGGGAGGAAACCTTTGGAAGAAGACTTTTTCAAACTCATTCTAATCACCAATAGACAGAACTCTCCAATAGAGGGATATCTTGATTTTGTATCCGAGTGCGTACAATCTGGGGTGACTGCTGTTCAACTTCGTGAAAAAGAGCTTTCACATAGGGAGATTTTAAGTTTTGGAGAAGCATTAAAGTCGATCCTAGATCCTTTGGAAATCCCTTTAATTATCAGTGATAGTGTATCTGTATGTTTGGATTTGGATGCGTCAGGTGTTCATCTAGGGCAGACAGATGGAGATGTTATAGAGGCCAGAGAGCTTCTAGGCCCTGATAAAATTATAGGGTGGAACGTAAATACTCTTGATCAGCTTCTCAATGCCAATACTTTACCGATTGATTATTTGGGATTAAGCGCGATGTTTGCTACTCAGAATAAACCCGACGCCACTAATCTTTGGGGATTTTCTGGTTTGGAACAGGCTGTTTCTCTATGTGAACACCCTATAATTGCTATTGGTGGCATCGATGAAAGTAATGCCGCTGAAGTAGTGGAAGCTGGCGCTGCAGGTATTGCTGCTATTGGAGTATTTCACTCTGCTCAAAATGCGAGTTTAGTAACAAAAACACTAAGAGAAATTGTTGATAGGGGACTTAGATGTTAGAACGAATGAATGAAGCATTACAACGCTTAAAAAAGGAAAAACCCGTAGTTTTGAATATTACGAATTACGTTTCTATGGATTTTCTTGCAAATTGCTTTCTAGCTATCGGGGCTTCACCTATTATGAGTGTATCCGATTTAGAGTTAGAAGAATTAATAGGATTAAGTTCGGTTGTTTATCTTAATATTGGAACTCTTGATCATCTATTTATTCAGAGATCTTACAGAGCGGTAGATATTGCTTTAAGACAAAATAAGCCTGTGATTTTCGATCCTGCAGGTTCAGGAGCTACAAAAATTAGGACAGAAGTTTCTCATCATTTGCTTGCACATGCTACGATTGTTCGGGGAAATGCTAGTGAAATTCTCTCTTTTGGAGATGTCCCTACGAAAACACGTGGTGTGGATTCTGTTAACACTACTCATGATGCTAAAGATATGGCAATCGCTTTAGCTAACGAATGTTTATGTGGTTGTGCTATTGCTGTTACCGGTGCTATAGACTTTATCACTGATGGGAATCGTAGTGCAACTATAGAGCTCGGAGATCCATTAATGTCTCGCGTTACGGGGATGGGTTGTTCTCTAACTGGGGTGCTTGCTGCATTTAGATCGGTGATAGATGATTCTTTTGAAGCTACACGATTAGGCGTAGAATATTTTACTCTTTGTGGAATGCTTGCTCGTGAACGCTGTGAAGGTCCAGGATTGTTTAAGGCTTATCTTCTGGATGAGTTGTATGCTGCAGACTTTGATAGAATGCGTCGTTATTATGAGCAATAGAGATATCTAGATTATATTCTTTGGAACGTGTTTTTGTTCCGTCTTTGGTTTTGTAATTGAGAACCCGTGTAGGTTCTACAATTACAAAACAAATTATCAAGTATATGAATTTCTTAGCTTCTACTTTTAAAAGATCATACGTGCGCCGCAGTTGGCCATTTGTACCAATGAAGACATCCCAGCATCTACGGTATAGGTGCCATAGAGTGTCCAATATGGACCTAGATATATTTGCGAGCTATACTCTATTCTTCCTGCATTCCTTGTAGGAATTACACCAGAAACTTCACCGGTTTGTCCTGTGGAGTCAACTCTGTAGGTACATTGCGGTTTATTTCTATAGATAACGGGTACATAAGCAAGAGAGAGCTTGTTGTACATTAGAATGTCGTATTGTATCAAAGCTCCTTCGAAAATAAAACCTAAAGGAGTTGCAAGATTTCTATAAGCAAAAGAGTCGAATGTCCTAGGGTCGTAGTCAAGTTCTGTAAATTGTTTTTGACGTACTCCTGTATATTCTGCTTCTGAGTAGAAGGAGAATCTTGTTGTGGAGTTGTTTGAAGGCTCTTTTAAATCAATAATCATACGAACATCAAACAGCCAGCCAAGATCTTCCCAATTGCCAAGATTGCGCTCTTGAATGGATGGGTAGTAGGTGGTTGTATCGTGCTTCATATAACCATAAGTCATCACACCCTGAAGAAGTATAGGGCGTGGGGCTTTCGTTAGTCTATGAGGTAAATAGAAAGCTCTACCGGCGTATAAAGTTCCTTGGAAGGAGTGATCAGAGCCTTTATGCTTGTAATTCTCAACAGTTTTTTCTGATTTGGCATGTCCAAAGACTTGGCTAAACGAAGCTCCTAAAATAAATTCAGGACGCGGTTTAGCATCTATAGCAAGTGAATAGCCACGACTATGATAAGAGAAGGATCTAGCTTCTTCTCCTTGTTCTTTCTGTAAGAATGATCCTATTCCGCATAACCAAAGGTTATTGTAAGCAGCATCATCAAAACGTGCGTTGTTAAGCATATTGTTGACGATGCCTTGCTTTACAGCAATCAAGGAGTTTTGAGAACCTAGAATAGAGTTAACGTAGAAGTAATTATCACGAGGGATATAGATCCATCGACGATATTCTTCAAATTTCCAGCTAGCTTGTAGTTTCCCATTTTGATCTGCTGTACCTAGTGTCCAGGTGCCAATATAACCTTTTTGAGGTTTGGTATCTCCTGCTAAAGTTAGGTCAGAAATATTTACTTTGTTAGATTCCGTAGGGAGTTTTAATAACTCAATTTCACGATCTTCGCCTAAGTAGGGGTTTTGGTAAAAGGCCCCAGAAGGATCGATAAGGGTTAGTGTACCTGTTAGGTAGATTTTTTCCTGAGCTACATCAGGTGCAGCTTTATTAGCTTGTGGAGTTGAGTTTTTCTCACTTCTATGACCTCTAGGCCCTGCTGCTCGCGCAGGATCAACCCCTAATTTCAAAGCAGGTGGGGTGGCTACTCCGTTTTCCGAAACAATCTCACTAAAATCAATAGTAAGATTATTAATTGCTATACCTCCAGAGGTCGCAGCTCCTCCTGTTGTTGGCTTCTGAGTAGATAATACCGCACCTGGTCCCATAACGAGTAAAGATCCAGGTTTCTGATCAAAGGAGATAACATTTAATTCTGCATTTTTACCTAAAACTAACGTTCCGTTATGTAAAACAGTCTTTTGAGGAATGAAGGACTTATGCTCATGAAATTCTCCAGAGAATAGTACAGTTCCTGTGTAGTTTAGAGGCGTTGCTTGTGTCGGTGTTTTATTGATATCTAGAGTGTTATAATCACTAGTTTTAGACGTGGTGATGTTTACGGCATCATAGAAATTGATAAATTGATTTTCTGCAGCGTTTAGAGTGAGTTTAACTTTTCCTGTTATACTACAGAAGGAGGTAGCAGTATCTGTCCCTGTAGGTAAGCACTGGTTGTTTTTAAACGTGATGCTACCGCTTAAAGCTGTAAGATTAAGTATAGCATCATCGCTAGCTGGCGCTCCATAAATTGCAGCACCTAAATTTTTGACTTGAGCTTGTCCTTGGGAGCCTTGGGCAGCTGGAGTTTGTGCTAAAGTAACCTTATTGTTAAGGAACAGAATAGACGAAGCAGCCGTAATATCTGCCTGTTTTGTGAAATAAATCGCACTACCATCATTTGCAGAACTGTTGTTAGAAAAGTTCATATATCCTTTCGGAATAGATAGGGTAGCTGCGTAGATAGCTCCACGATTTTTAGCTATATTCTCTTCAAAGGAACAGTAGACGGAATCGGTAAATGTTACTGTACCATTGTTAGAAGCACCGTTTTTACATCCAATTGCTGAGCCAATGTCTGCAGAGTTGCCTTTGAAAAATAGTGCTTGGTTACCTGTAAATGTAACGCTAGTTGTCCCTGCAATAGCTCCACCGAAGGTTTCCTTTGGTGTGACTCCATTGGCAGGATTTGTAGGAGGTGTTGTTGGCGTGCATAATGCTGAGTTATTAACAAAGTTAATAGCTTGAGAACAATTTGTAATTGTAACAGTAGGAGCGTAAATAGCTCCACCGGCTACCTGTCCTGTTGTTGCAGATCGTTTTGTAGTTGCAGAGTTGCCTGAAAAAGTAAGATTTCCAGTGCTATTTTGTAGAGTGAAGGTGGTTTTAGCATAGATCGCTCCGCCTTGAATATCAGGATCAGCAGGAGAGTTATTAGTTGAAAGATTAGGATTTTTATCAATGACTTGGTTACCGGAGAATGTACAATTTCCTACCAATTTTTCTAAGACAAGTGTTTCTGCATAAAGGGCACCGCCAGTAATTGCTGTAGGGACACTAGCAGCGTTTGGGTCTGTTGTAGTAGTCGAGGTAGTTTCTGCTTTATTATTGCTTACAGTTAATCCTGCAGGAAGGTTTGTGCAGGTAAGTGTTTTAGCATAGATCGCACCACCAGCTTCTTTTGCAGTATTTTCTGAGATCTTTGAAACCTCAATACCTTCAAGAGTCAATGCTTCTGTAAAGTAGAGCCCTCCACCACATTTTCCTGCGGAATTTCCTGTGATATTTAAATGATCAAGACGAGAGATCTTTCCTTTTTTACCGTAAACACCCCCACCACTTTCTGAGGCAACGTTTTTCGTGACATTTGTCGTAATAACGTAGTCAACTTTAAAGTCTGAATCATCCTGAGGAGGTTGTCCAACTACAGCTACAACAGCACCTGCTGCAGGTATAGTTTGTGTACAAAGACCAGCACCATTTTTAGCAGTATTTTGACCAATATCGATCAATTCAAGACTAGTGAAGGAAGCTTTTGTTGTGTAAACACCGCCACCATGCTCTGTAGCTTGGTTCCCAGTAATAACAGCACTTCCAAATACAGGAACCACAGCAGGTGGTGTTGTTGGGGAAGGATCTGGATTAGGGTTAGGGAATGTAAAAATAAGTTCTTTAGGGATATTCGCTCCACCACCACTTTTGCTCGAGGTGTTGTTTATTAGGCAGAAGCTTTCTAAATTTGATAAGGTTAGAGATTTTTCTGGAGCTAAGCAGATACCCCCACCATCTTCTGTAGCAACGTTACCTTGAAAGAGAGTTTTCCCTGTAAGATTTGTGAATGTCACATCGCTTTCACAATACAGACCACCACCAGATTTTTTTGACGTATTTGTGGTGAATTGTATTCTGTGAGAATTTTCACATTTTAGAGTGCCTTTAACATAAGCACCCCCACCGTGATCTGTAGCTTGGTTATTTAAGAATTCTAAAGTTGAAGCAATCTTAGAAACACTAAGATTTTTCTCAACATAGATACCCCCACCCTTCCCTAAAGGAGGAACAATAGGTACAGGAGCTTGTTGTGCTGGCTGAGAAGAGGCGGCAGAAGCAACGGGTTTTTCTTTGCTTGGTACGGTGATAGTAAGATCGTAGTTTCCAGCTCTGTTAGCTCCGAAACGTGCTTGAGAAAGGTTTGTAAGGGTTACGTCTCCTAGACAATAAATACCTCCACCACCAGTTTTCCCGTTGTTTCCATTAAACTGGGTAAGGATGGAAGAATCTTGTATTGTCAGATTCTCTTTAGAATAAATCGCTCCCCCTCGGGTATCTGCAGAGTTGCTTTGGAATTTTAAATTAGCAACCTTACTAATCGAGATTGTTTTATCTCCATAGATAGCACCTCCAGCCCCTGTAGCAGTATTTAATATGAATAGGGTATCTTCAGAGCCATCACTAATAGTAATAGTATCCAAACCAAAGATAGCTCCTCCGGATCCTTTGATAACAGATTCTGGAGAGGGGGATGGTGCAGCAGCGGCGTCGGAAGATAAGACATTAGAAACTTTAGGAGCGACAGCTTTTGCCTTTTTACTGGCTTCGATTTGTTCTTTGATTAAATCGATAATAGGAGGGAATTCTGCAGAGTTTCCTCTGAAAGTCATATCTTTGTAAGTAGAGATGACAATTGCGCCTTTAGCAAAGACGGCACCACCGTTTCCTGCAGTTTCTGTTGTATATGTGGGGAGATCAGGTGTTTGAGAACCTGCATCAGCACTTCCTGTTTGCGCTATATATTTGCGGAAAGGATGAGTGTCGCGTAAGCCATTAGGAGCTATAGCACCTCCAGCTCCAGGAACTGCCGGGGGTGTTGTAGGTGGCTGAAGAGGAATGAGAGGAACAGGAACGCGCGCAGCGTTATTTGTAAATTCGATAGAATTAAGGATATTCCTAATGGTCAGTGTAGAATCTGTAAATAGAGCACCACCAGCTTCTTGGGATACGTTATCTTTGAAAGTAACATTTTCTAATCCATCAAAAGATATAGGACCTTTGGAGTATATAGCTCCTCCTTTTCCTGTCATTTTGATTAGAGAGCAGGAGATAGATCCTGGATTTCCAGCGTAGGTAATAAATGATAGAGGACCACCTTTATCATTATAAAAAGCTCCACCGCCTTTTGGAGTGGGAGTAGAAGTAGATTTATCTACGGTTGCTACGGAAGCTGCCGCTAGAGGAAAACTTAGTACATGAGATTTCTCAGATGTGAAATTACTAAGATCAAAATTTCCCTGCTGCAATTTCGAAAAATGAGCAAATGATGAGGAGCTTAGACTTTGCAGGATAGATTGATAAAGCTTTTCTTGATGTCGAGCAATAGTACTAGCTTGTCCTGTTGAAGGCTGCGATGTTCTACTACCTGAGCTACTGCTTGAGGAGCCTTGATCACTTGGTGTTGGTGCTGGTTCTGGTTCAGCTGCTGGAGTTGGTTTAGGCTCGGGAATGTTTGTGAATGTTGTAAATGAGACATTCCCAGAAACTATATAAGTTGTTCCGCTCTCATCTTGTGTTTGTTGCGTAAAGTTATTCGAATGAGAATCTGAAATGCTTGATCCTGATCCTCTATAACTAGAGTTTAATTCTTTCGAAAGGGGTTCACCAAATACTGTAATCGAGGGGAGCACGGCAGCAAAAACAGCTGTAGCTGATAGCCACTTCATAGAACAAAAACCTACTGCAAACATTCACTGACTAGATATGTGTTAGATAAATCAGAAAGGCAAATTAGGCAAGGGATAATAAAAGCGGGTAAGAAAGATCAAGATATTAAAGGTGAGCTTTAGGGAGACAAGAGCACATCTATAATATCTTGACGAATGTTATCCATAATCGTTAACAAAATTCCTGGTCAAGGAAAAATTAGAAGCTTAGGGATAAACCACCAAAAGCATCTCCAGAGAGATTGTTTCCTTCGCGTTGTATTGTCGAAATTCCTAAATAAGCTGTAGCTAATCTATATTTGAAAGTAGTGCGAAACTTTAAGTTCATAGCTTCTTGTCCTATAAAGACTCCTGCGACTTTCCAGGAATGTTGATTCAGGATCAAGGAAGCAGTTGTTACAGGATTTTCTCTAAGCAAGTCTTTAATATAGGCCATGCTAAATTGCGTAAAAAGAGAATATTTCGCTCCGAAGAAGCGCATTTCTAAAGAAACTCCTGTGGGAAGAGCAAGATTACTCAAATGTGAAGAGGCGAAATACCGAGGATCATATCCTGTTTCTATGAAAGGATTTTGATTGATTACGGTATACTCAAGATCTACAAATGGAGTAATTTTAAGACAACGAATCCCCTTTGGATAGGCATAAGATAAGCCCACACTACTTCGGAATCCTTGGTTCTTCCAAGAGCCTCGGGTAATGTCCTTTTTTGAGAACTGATGTTTCATAACATGAGATTCTTCAGCATAGCTTACAGAAGATCTAAAAGATAAAGCACGCCAGTTCTTAAAAGCTGCTATTGTTCCCAATAGCATATGCGAGTGGCTTTTCCCTGGAATGTTATCCTGAGAGCTAGATCCGTGAAGCTGTGTGAATGTGGCGCACACAACAGTATTTGGTGAAAAAGGAAGTTTAATTCCTAGATTGTGACCGGCTTGTGTTGTGGAAAAGTTATTATAGTTATCAGCGTTTTGTTCCATAACACTAGAGACGATACCACCAAAAATACAAATATGCTTAATAGGAATGAGCATATTGTTATTTAAGTAGTTATCGAGGATAGCATCATTGGAAGATCGCATACCTGTAAATGTTGCCCATGTAGAAGATGGAACTAGATAACCCTCTTTCTCTGGATTCAAAATGAATGTGCCCGTGGGTATCCACAAAGCTTTTAATGTTTTATGTCGTTTGGAATCTTCACCAGACCAATTAAATTTCCATACACCTTGGTAGCCATAGGCATTTTGTTGCACAGCAATCTCTTCAGGAATAAATCCATCAGTATTGATATTTTTATCAGACTTGAAAATGATTTCCATCTGGTATGGCTGAGATGCTAGATCATGATTATCATAGAAGATATTATCGGGATCATGAATTTGAGGAGATCCCGAAAGTCGGATCCCTGAATTTCCTAATGCGCGTATTTCAGCAGGAAGATGAGAATTAGTAGCATCTAAACCAAAGCTAATATTAGAAATGAGTAGATCTTTTCCTAAGCTGTTGTAGCTTGTTAACATAGATCCTGGGCTAAGATTTAATATCCCACCTAATTGCTTAAATTCTTGAACGGCAAGAATGGCACCGCTTGTAATAGAAAGGGTCCCGTTATTTAGATATACAGGTTGGTTAAAGATAGAAGTTTTATTACTTTTATCCTGGCGATCTATCGCAAGTTTTTCTCCTGAAAAGATAACAGATCCGCAATGGAAAATATTATCAACAGAGTTAATATCCACAGGATTTATACTTTGTGATGTTGCAAGAATTGGATCATAGAAAATAATTGATTGATTTTCATTGGCAATGAGTCGAATAGCTTCAGGAGCACCTTTGATTGTAATTGCATTGTTATTTGTAATTGAAGAGTGCTTGGTAGAGATCTTTGTGATGTTTCCGCTAAATATAATATCTGCATTTTGTGCATGCAAATGTAGTTTTGGTTGCGGCCCACTTAAATAAATTGCGCCTCCTCCCAAATTTCCAGATGAATTTTCAGAGAAGATAATTGGTTGGGAAGCTGTAAGATTGCAGCTTGTTGAGGCTATAGCTCCACCACCTTCTGCATGGTTTTCTCTAAAGAAAATAGACTCATCATTGTTTTTAATAATTATCTGTTGAGAATAGACGGCACCACCTAGGTTGCGAGCACTATTTTTGCAAAAAGATACAGGAGCGGATTGCTTATTTATACTACAGAGATTCGTATAAATAGCTCCCCCAGATTCTAAAGCTCTATTTTCTATGAAGGTAATCGTATTTTTATTCTTAGAGAATTCAACAGTTCCTTGGGCATTATAAATTCCGCCACCAGATTTAGCATAATTTTCTTGGAAGACAATTTCCTGATTCCCATCAAATAAGATAGTAGATCCAGCAACTTCGCTACTGATAGCCCCACCATTACCTGAATTGGTAATATTTTTTACGACTTCTGCATGGTTCTTAATAAAAGAAATTAAGCCGCGCTGCTCACTAAATATCATACGATTTGGTTGTGCTCCTGTAAGAAGAATCGCACCACCTGCGCCATGACTTACATTATTTTGAAAAAGCAGATTTGTATTTCTAGTGAAGAACATATCCTGTCTAGAGGTAAGAACTCCTCCAGTACTTTGGTTGTTTTCTACATTGACTGCTTTTAAATTCTCAAAGGTAAGAAGAGATTTAGAAAATACACCTGCTCCCTGACCACCTAGTTGTAAATTAGTAAAATTTAATATCGCTAGGGGAGTGCTACCTGTAAATGTAAGATTTCCTTCTAAATTGCGAAATGCTCCTCCCGATTTATGGATACTGCAACCAAGAAAATCCTTAAGAGTAAACTCACCTCGTAAGGTGTAATTTGTTCCTTGAGGGGATGTAGTTAACATGGTGAATAATTCAAGATCTTCACCTGTATGCATTCCCGATAAAGGGAGAACAATCTCCGTTCCTGATAAATGAGAAGTGTAGGCTAATGGTGTTAGTGAAGAAAGAAGTACGAATTTCCAAAAAAACATCTGCTTCATGTTTCAGAATCCTAGTCGTTTCACGGTCTAGAGTAAGAGATCTAACTTACATAGAAGGATAAAATAAATACATGGAAATAAAAAATTGATCTAAGCGTATGTTAATAAGAATGGAATAGTTAAAGTCTATTCTATTTTTCTTTAACTATGTTGAGGCATACCTCTAAAGACGATATATATCTTTCTCTTTAGAGGCCATAGAAGGAATATAATTAGACGAAATTAATCTTTAGTTTCATCGATTATTGCTTTTGTGAAATCTTTGATTTCTTTAGATATATTTTTTGCTAGCGTTTTTGTTTGTTGCGCAAAAGCTTTTGTATGTTGTTTAGAATGTTTAAATAAAGTTTTGCCTTTTTTCGTTCCTGAAGTTTTTACTCTAGAAAGTTTTTTCCTCAACTGCACACCACTTTTTGGAGTGAACAAACAAGTAAGCAATGTAGCTATAAATCCTCCGAATAGTACACCTCTGAGCCAACGCCAACGTTTGCAAGTTTTTTTATTGGGTTTGTGATTTCTAAACATACCTTCTTTTTCCCCCTACGACAGATTAATCCTTTTTGCGAAATACACACCAAACGAGTAGAGCTGCAGCAGTCCACTTCGCTCCTCGACAGATTTTTCCGATCCAACTGCTCTTGCTTTCCTCACAGAGGAAATCTTCAATATCTTTAGGTAAACGCTTATTACGTTTGCGCAACCAACCAAAAATTAGCTTTTTCCCTAATAATAAAGGAGCTAGGATCTTAGCTTCAAAATTTAAAATTGTCGTAATTTTACTGACATTTTTAACTATCTTATTGAGCCTGTGTAACAAGCTAATAGTCAAAACGAACATTGTTACCATGCACGTTGATAGCAAGACACAACAGACAATTATTGCTCCCGTGAGGTAAGTATTCATATAAAGTGAATAAACAATTTTTATTTTTATTAATTAATTTCACTTCTTATTTTCGGTTTATTTTAAAAAAAATTAAAGAAAATACTTTTTAATAAATAAGTTAGAAGCATAGAAAAGAAAATCCCCAACGTTTGTTGGGGATATGTGCTTGATAATAAATAAGATGGGATTCAAAAGGAAATGAACCCCAAGAACTTCTTATTCTGCTGATGAGGGAAGCTCAATTGCTTTATCGGATGTTGGGAATTCCACCTCTTTTCTCATTAGGAAGACCCCGAACAGGTTAAAGCATAGGAGAAGAGCTCCGGATACAGACATTATCAATAGAGCTGTATTTTGCGATAAGAAGCAAAATGCTGGTAATATAGCAGCTCCGTATAGAGTATAGATCTTTGATCCAGCGTTTCCGTAAAGAAACTTTGCACATTTTTTTCCTACGAGGAAATACGAAATAATTGTTGTATAACCTGTTACAAAGAAGAATGTGGGGAGTAAGATCTTCACAAGAGGGAAATACGTTGCTAGAGCATGTTCAACAGCTTGAGAAGCGTTGTCAAGGCCTAGAGACCATGATCCTGATGCAAGCACCATAAGTAAGCTTAGAGTACAGATAAGATTATCTATCGCAAGTCCTATGATACTTAGCTGAGCTTGTGTTTCTGGACGTTTTGCAGAACTTTCACTTTGAATAATAGAGTCAAAGCCAATACCAATATCTCCGGAATAAGCCGCTCTAGAGATACCTTGGTGAATTGTAGTTGCTAAAGTACAGCCGGCAAATCCGCCAATAGCTCCGTGTCCTGTAAACGCTGATGAGAATACAGCAGAAAATAGAGAGGGAAGTTGGTGAAACTCTTTTACAAGTATATATAGAGATAGTGCGCAGTATACGGTAAGGAAAAATGGAAGCACGAAAGCACAGATCTTTCCAATACGTTGTAATCCTCCTTGAACTGCGTAGAGAATTAAAAATAGCAAACCAAAAATGGTAAACAATTTTGGAATACTCCAGCAATGGGAAATCGTGTCGGCAATAACAGAAAACTGATAGATTTCTACACCGTAGATACAGAGCAATACAGCTACAATAATAGGTACGAGTTTGGTTCCATAGGCTTTATCTAGGAAGTACATCGGCCCACCCTGATAAACGCCATCGTTATCTACTTTACGGAATTTAATCCCTAAGTACACTTCGGAGTATTTCACTATAGAGCCAAAAATCCCTGCGATCCAAACCCAAAATAGGGCTCCAGGACCACCAATGCACGCAGCGGTAACAATTCCTACAACATTACCGATACCGATATTTCCGCTTGCTGAAGCAAAAAATACCTTTAATGGGTGAACACCTCTTTCGCTTTCCTTCCCCTTCTTATTGGAAGACTCCTGCGAATACTGGTAGAAAAGCCTGCAGAATTGAGGAAACTTGGTGAATTGAGAAAAACCAGATTTCCATGAAAAGCTTAGCCCCAGAAAAATAATCATGAGAAAAGCCACGTATGACCAGAAGAAGTCATCGAAGGCTGCTAGTAAAGACAAGACTGTGTTCATGGTAAAAACTTTTTTTAATAATTAAAATATTTAAACAGTTATTCATCAAGAAGATGGGGAAACTATTATCCCTATTTCATCTTTTGTTTAGTAGGAAAATAAAGCTTATATACGAAGATTAAAGTTCCTAAAGAGATAAAAATATCGGCAAAATTAAATGTTGGAAAGGACCAGCGTTTGTAACCGATAGAAATAAAATCCACTACATGTCTGTAAAATAGGATATCTCCAACGTTACCAATAGCTCCGGAACAAAGGAGAATCAGAGAGAAGCGGATTGAGGGGGAGGTTCTTTTCTTTCTTAAAAAAAGAAAGGCAAGAATGCCTAAAATAATTGCTATACGTATAACAAATAAGAAATATTTATATTTTGAAAATAATCCGAAAGCCGCACCTTCATTAAAGGTAGGACAAATGCAAAAAAATAGCTTACCCCAACTACATTGGTATAGTATGGGGCTAGCATCAGGAAGATTTCCTCGGTATAACAAAACAGCTAGTTTAGTGACCCAATCAATAAGGATTAAAAATGAAATAGCAAGGAAGGTAGATCGAGAGCGACTAGACATCGGGATTAGTTTCCATAAAGTAGGCCTTTCTCGAATTGTGATTGAGCTTTGACCGTCATTGTAGCATAGGGAATCGCCATTAAACGAGCTAGAGGAATTTCTTCCCCGCTTACATCACAGATCCCATAAGAAGATTCCTCGATTTTTTCCAGAGCTCGATTAATTTGTCTTAATAGTTCGTATTCTTTAGTTGTCACCTCTAAACTGATAGTTCTATCAAAAGTATCGGTACCCTGATCAGCTTGATGTTGAGAATATCCAGTAGCTTCGTTAGGTTTTTTGACTTCTTGAGCGTTCCCTTCTAGGGTATGAGATAATTTATATTTCATCTCTAGAAGTCTTTGTTTAAAATTGGCTATTTCGTCCTCAGACAACGGCATAGTTTCCTCTCCTTAACCTTAAAATAATAACTATTTTTCCATATCCGGAGTTGCAGATAGCAAAACCTCCATTAATTCGCCAACATCTTTAAATCTTCTATAGACGCAGGCAAATCTAATGTAGGCAATCATGTCTGCCTTTTTTAGATATTTCATTACTAGTTCGCCAATTTCTTTGGTAGAGATTTCCCTATTTTGTTTTCCCAACAGTTCAGATTTCACGTTAGAGGCTATTGCATGCACTTGATCTTGACCTATACGTGTGTGACTAGAAGCGGCATTTAATCCGTTAATTAGTTTAGATTCTTGGAAATTCTCGTAACGACCATCGCGTTTCAATACCTGCAGAGTTAGCTCGACGGTTTCAAAAGTCGTGAACCTTTGACCGCAATTTAAGCATTCTCGTCGGCGTTTAATTGCATTTGCTTCTGGCGCATTTCTCGAATCTATAACTTTTAATTCCCCATGATTGCAAAAAGGACACTGCATGGGAGCTACCTCCTAAGGTTAAGGTAGTCTAAGAAAATAATAATTTTAATGTAGGATAAATCTATGCGACTATAAGTTGCAAATTTTTTTTCCCAATCTATAAAAATAGGGCTTGCGACAGATGCAGATAGCGTGATAACTTTTCGCTCTTTTTGCGAAAAGACAACATCTTATCGTAAGGATGTTTTATTGTAAATACTAGTTGCTTAGGAATTAAGAATGTTTTCTGGAATAGTTCAAGAGCTTGGTGAAATATTTAGTATTCAGCCGAGAGACGAAGGTTTAACCATAGGTGTGAGAGGATCTTCGACATGTATTTCCGAGTTGGAAATTGGTTGTAGTGTTGCTATTGATGGCGTTTGTCTTACTGTAATTAAACTTGAAGAAGAAGGTAAAATGTTTTTTGATATTATTCCTGAAACTCTTGCTTGTACTACAATAGGAGAGAGAGTTGTAGGCGATCGTGTCAATATTGAACGCTCTTTAAAAGCTTCTGATGAAATCGGAGGGCATATGGTCTCTGGGCATGTTTGTGGTATCGGAGAGATTGTGCGTATAGAGAAAAATCGGTATTATTTTCGTGTTCCAAGTTCCTTATCTATATATCTTTTTGAAAAAGGGTTTGTTTCGGTAGATGGAATTAGCTTGACTGTTGTTACTATAGACGAAGATGTATTTTCAATAGGATTAATCCCCGAAACATTATCTCGAACGACTTTAGGATATAAGCGGGTGGGGGCGAAAGTAAATATTGAGCCTGATATGGCAACAAAAACACAAGTGGATACCTTAAGGCGTTTGTATCCTCCGCAATAAAATAGATAGTATGGATTACAAATTACTGGATAGTGGTGATGGGAAAAAGTTAGAAAGCTTCGGACCAATAACTCTTATCCGTCCCTCTTGCACGGCAATCTGGCCTAAGAGTTCGCCATTTCTATGGAAAAAGGCGCATGCTGAATATCAAAGATCGGGTGAAGATGGGCATTGGCATTGCAGATCTTCTGTTCCTCAAGAATGGCGGATCATTCTCAATACCGTTGATTGTACATTAAAACTCACTTCTTTCGGTCACATAGGTATGTTTCCTGAACATAGTGGTTTTTGGCCCGGATTGAAACAAAGCATAGAAAAACATTCTGAATGCCGTGTGTTAAATTTATTTGCTTACACAGGTTCTACGTCAATCTTTGCTGCAAAATGTGGAGCAAAAGTATGTCACGTTGACGCGTCGAAATCTGCGGTAAAATGGGCACAAAAGAATGTTGAAAATAACGCATTTCCTAAGAAGAAGATCTTTTGGATTATTGAAGATGTATTTTCTTTTCTGCAGAAAGAAATACGGAGAGGAAAGAAATACGAGGTAATTTTATTAGATCCTCCTACTTACGGCCGGGGACCTGATGGTGAGGTCTTTAAAATAGACAGGGATTTCTTTCCATTATTACTTTTATGTTCTAAATTACTTTCCGATTCTTCTTCTTATATTTTGATTACCTCACATACACCGGGCCATACACCTGCTTTTTTATATAGTTTAGCTACGAGAGCTTTATCTTTAGATAAACAGTATTGGTCTTCTGGAGAAAGTTTTTGTGGTGATGGAGATCAAGCCTTACCTTCTGGAGTATTTGCTAAATGGAGTTCATAGGGAAAAATAATCCTAAGGTGAAAGAGGCGATAGCATTAAAACAACGACGCTCTCGCAAGGGTTCTCTGTTTCTTTTGGAAGGATTTCGAGAAATTCAAAAGGCTCTGACTTCAGGATACGAATGCGAACGGATTTTCTGTGGAACTAATATTTCGGAAAAAGAGCAGTCTTTTTTAAATCAAATTCAAAAAACACCTTTGGAAAAGATTTATTGTTTAGAGGAAACTCTTTCAAAACTTTCTTATAAAGAACATCACGATAATTTTATTGCTGTGATGAAAAAACGTTGGTGGTCTCGAGAAGAATTTCTAAATCAGAAAAAAAATTCACTACCTTTTTATTTAATCGTAGAACAGATTGAAAAACCTGGTAATGTTGGTGCCCTACTTAGGATAGCTGATGGAGTAGGTGCTGACGGAGTGATTTTATGTGATCCCATAATTGATCTTTATAACCCTAATGTTATCCGTTCTTCACTAGGAACAGTATTTACTCTTCCTATCTGGTCCGCTACCTTGGATGAGATATTACAAACCATCGAAGAGAAAAAATGGTATGTTTTTGTGACCTCTCCTGGGGCAAATTCAATGTACTTTTGTGAAAATTATAATCAGCCATTAGCTCTAGTTTTTGGTTCAGAAAAAGATGGTCTAACTTCTTCTTGGTTTAAAGGGAATTTTTCAAAAATATCTCTTCCTATGCTTGGACAAGTAGATTCTTTAAATTTGTCCACAGCCGTATCTGCTGTTGCTTATGAAGTAATTCGACAACGCTGGTTGTCCTAGTTTAGCGAAAAATTCCCAAAAGACATTTTCTATGAGATCAAAAAATAATTCGCATTATTTATCACTAGGAAATGAATTAGTTAAAAAATAGATTCTATTAGTTATTATATAAGTTTTTTTTAATTTCCTTGTGTAAACTTGATTTTTAATGTTTTTTATGAGATGCTTAACGTTTCCAGGATGCGGCGAAGATTGTGGTTTTAAACAATCATAATTTTCTGAATGGATTGATCAGTGAGTTATAACGAAGTTCGATGAAAACACGCTTTCCTTCGCCCTTTTTTATTTTTTATCGCCGCTTAACCGTAGCAATTAGTTTTGGGAGAATTCTGGGTTGGGGGTGTTTTGGGAGAATCCTGTCTTGGATATTTGCCCATACTGCAAGCTTTCGACGAAAGCTATTTTGTTCAGCACCCTACCGTGTGTCTTCTACTGTAATCAGTGTGGGAAATATTGTCCTCGGAGGTTCGGGTAAGACTCCCGCAGTATTGTGGTTGGCTGAAAATCTAAAAGCACGAGGATATTCTTGTGCCGTTCTTTCTCGCGGATATAAAGGAAAAGGTAGTCGTCAGAGAAAGCTCATTATAGTCGATCCTAAGATGCATGATGCTGCTTATGTAGGAGATGAACCCTTGCTTATTGCAGGAAAACTCCCAGAGGGTTCTGTTTTTGTGCATAAGGATCGGAGAGTTTCGGCTAAAAATGCCGCTAGGAATTTTGATATTTTGATTTTGGACGATGGTTTTCAGAATAACAAACTACACAAGGACGTGGAAATTGTCGTAGTTAACGGTCAGGACCCTCTAGGAGGAGAAAGATTTTTCCCCCGGGGTCGCCTTCGAGATTCTCCTAATAGATTGAAGGAGGCCGATTTTATAATAGTTAATGGTTTTTGTTGTTCAGAGAATCAAAAACTTTTAAACACCTGGTGTGTGTCGCCAAAAATTTTTGTTGAACCTCGAATTTCTCAGGTGCTTTGGGAACCAAGTGGGGAGAAACTTCCTTCGGGCGGTCTTTCTGGACTAGCTGCCGGCGTTTTCTGCGGTCTAGGATTTCCACAGGGATTTCTTGATATGTTGAAACATGCCGGAGTGAAAATATTAGGAACATATTTATTACCTGACCACGCGGGAATAACGAAGAAAGAATTGCACTACTTCAGCTCAAAAATAGCTATGCGTCAAGGGCGGGGAATATTGTGCACAGAAAAGGATAGTGTAAAGCTCGGAAATTTAATTCATGAGCAAGGGATTCTTCCGATTGGTAAAGTGCAAATGCATTTTAATTTTTCAGATCACGAAGGTTCTACAGCTTCCTTATTGGATAGAATAGATCAAATACATAATGGTAAGAGGTAACTAATGAAGCTATGGATGAAAATCTTTATAGGATTATTTGTCGGGGTTACCCTAGGTTTAATTTTAGAAGACAAGGCGATCTTTTTTAAACCAATAGGAGACATTTTTTTAAATCTATTAAGCATGGTTGTCTACCCTTTGGTATTTTGTTCAATGGTTCTAGGTATTGCTTCTATCAGTGATATGAAGAAATTAGGCCGAATAGGAATGAAGAGTGTGGGTCTATATTTAGGTACTACATGCATAGCCATTGTTATAGGCTTATGCTTCGCCCAATTTTTTAGCCCTGGAGAGGGTTGTGACTTATCCCAAAATGTTATCGAAACAACTGTAGTTGCTCCTGAAAAAAATAGTGCCTATTTCTTGTCTTTGATTTCTCAAATTTTTCCTTCAAATCCAGTTCGATCTTTCGTTGAAGGAAATATCTTGCAAATCATAGTCTTCGCTATTTTCTTAGGAATAGCTATGCGTCTTTCTGGAGAACAGGGACGACCCGTTGCGAAGTTTATAGAGGGTTTTTCTGAGATCATGTTGCGCATGATCAATATGATCATGGCTTTTGCACCTTATGGTGTAGGAGCAAGTATGGCGTGGATTTCTGGTAGCCACGGTTTAGTTATTCTCTGGCAGTTAGGGAAATTTATTCTTGCTTATTACCTCGCGTGCTTATTTCATGCTGTGATTGTTTTTGGCGGTATTATCCGCATGGGCTGTAAGATGTCCTTCTCTAAATTTCTTTCTGCAATGATGGATGCGATATCCTGCGCGATATCCACCTCGAGTAGTTCGGCAACATTACCTGTAACAATGCGTTGCGTATCTAAAAATCTTGGAGTTTCCTCGGAAGTTTCTGGTTTTGTTTTGCCTCTAGGTGCTACTGTCAATATGAACGGCACTGCTATATTTCAAGGTATGGCTGCAGTGTTTATTGCTCAGGCTTATAACTGTCCTTTACCTTTCAGTAGTTTACTACTGATTGTTATTGCAGCAACTTTCTCTGCTGTAGGTAGTGCAGGTGTTCCTGGAGGAGGAATGATTACTTTAGGATCCGTATTAGCCTCTGTAGGCTTGCCTATTCAAGGAATCGCTGTTTTGGCAGGAATTGATAGATTGCGAGACATTATAGGAACTCCTATGAATATCCTTGGGGATGCTGTAGTAGCTGTTTACGTGGCTTCTGGAGAAGGAGAGCTATCAACACCAATAAAGGACAAGGTAGCTTTAGAAGACGAAAGTAGAGAGACAGTGTAGGGGAGTTTACGCATGTTTGAATTTCGATTTCCGAAAATAGGAGAGACTGGTTCCGGAGGGTTTGTAGTTCGTTGGCTTAAGCAAGTAGGCGAATATGTTGCAAAAGACGAACCTATAATTGAGGTGTCTACAGATAAGATAGCCACTGAATTAGCATCTCCTAAAGCAGGAAAGTTAATTCGTTGTCTTGTAAATGAAGGCGATGAAGTTGCTTCTGGAGAAATTTTAGCTATAATTGATATGGAATCAGGTATTCAAGAAGAGGTAGTTTTACAGGAGCCCTCTTCTGAGATTTCTTGCTCTCAAGATTCGGGAAATACTACAGCGTGGTTCTCTCCAGCAGTTCTTAGTTTAGCGCATCGTGAAGGTATTAGCATCCAGCAGCTCCAGCAAATTTCCGGAACAGGAAATGAAGGACGTGTGACCCGTAAAGATTTAGAAAGTTACATTTCTGAAATGCGTGAGCCTTCGTGTTCAAAAATAGCAGATGCCAATGAAAATCGCATTCCGATGTCTCCATTGCGTAGGGCTATAGCGTCTTCATTATCTAAATCTTCAGATGAGGTGCCTCATGCTTCTCTTATTGTAGATATTGATGTCACAGATCTGATGAATTTAATTTCCGAAGAGAAAGATCGATTCTTTGCAACACACGGTGTGAAATTAACAATTACGAGCTTCATCATTCAATGTTTAGCAAAGGCTTTGGAGCAATTCCCGTTACTAAACGGATCCTTAGATGGGGATACGATTGTTGTGAAGAAATCAATAAATGTGGGAGTTGCTGTTAATTTGAATAAAGAGGGTGTTGTCGTTCCGGTTATTCGTAATTGTCAAGACCGCGGTTTAGTAAGTATTGCAAAAACTCTTGCTGATTTATCGACAAGATCTCGTGCTAATAAGCTTGATCCTTCAGAAACTCAAGAGGGTAGTGTCACAGTTACTAATTTTGGTATGACCGGAGCTTTAATCGGCATGCCTATAATTCGTTATCCCGAAGTGGCTATTTTAGGAATAGGAACAATACAAAAACGTGTTGTTGTTCGTGATGACGACTCTTTAGCTATCCGAAGAATGGTATATGTCACCTTAACGTTTGACCATAGGGTGCTTGATGGTATTTACGGTAGTGAATTTTTAACCTCATTGAAAAATCGGTTAGAGTCTGTTACGATGAGCTAACATACTACGATTTTTCCAAGGATTAGAGGGATGGGTTCTCCCACAACAGCTATTGATCTATGCCAAGATATTGTCACTAAGCAAAAGGAATCTTTAGAACGCTTTTTTGCTACTTTCCAATGTGAGGGAACTTGGTTATTAGCTGAGAAAATATTGAATCACCAAGGTTCTATATTTTTTTCTGGTGTAGGGAAAAGCGGTTGTATCGCAAGGAAGATAGCTGCTACTTTACAGTCCTTCGGAGAACGTGCTCTTTTTCTTTCTTCAGGAGATCTTCTTCACGGGGATCTTGGTATTATTCGCTCTGGAGATATTGTTTGTCTTTTTTCTAAAAGTGGGGAAACTCGGGAGCTTTTAGAATGGATCCCCTATTTCAAGGAACGAGGTGTATTCATTGCGGGTATTACTTCTGCCGCTTATTCCAGTTTAGCAATTCTTTGTGATCATGTGATTATCTTACCCATGATAGAAGAATTAGATCCTTTTAATCTTGTTCCTACAACATCAACAACATGCCAGTTATTATTCGGAGATCTTCTTGCTATTACACTACTGCGTAGTCGGGGAATATCTCTAGCAGATTATGGGAAGAATCATCCTGGTGGGCAAATTGGTTTGAAGGTTGTTGGGAAAATCCGTGATTATATGTTCCCAAAGACAGAAGTTCCTTTTTGTTCTCCAGAAAATACAATTGGAGATTCTTTAGATATTTTTTCTTCTTATGGTTGTGGTTGTGTTTGCATAGTGAATGAAAAATTCGAAATGCTAGGAATATTCACGGATGGAGATTTACGTAGATCGTTATCTCGTCATGGAGGGGATATCTTATCACAGCAGCTTAAAGATGTCATGACTCCAAATCCTAGAGTAATCAATGAGGATGCTGATGTTCTTCTTGGTTTGCAAATGATGGAAACTGGAAGTCCTATAACTATCTTACCTGTTGTAGATGCTAAAGATCAACGCTATGTTGTGGGATTGCTTCAGATGCATACACTGGCAAAAGCAGGACTTATTTAAAGAATTAAAAAAATATCGGAAGAGAGAGTAAGCCGGATTCTGTCTACAAGATGGAAAAGACCATCTTGAGGGCAACCATTCATCTAGGGGATATATTACTATACCCCTCAAGCGATTACGAAAAAGTCTATGAGGAAGAAACTTCCTCACTATGCAGAAACAAAAACTTTTTCTCTTGCTTCAGATAGGGTTTGCATGTCTATTAAGTCACCTTAACAGCTCCTACTCTTAAAGTAGGAATTTTCAGCCTGTCTATAAAAAGACCCTTTTATAGCGGAATGTTTTCTGTTGCACTTTCCGTAGCCTTACGGCCCCTGGAGTTTCTCCAGTATCTCTTCTTATGAAGTCCAGACTTTCCTCTCAATATACCTTATTAGAGATATAAAAAGCGGTTGCCTTTCTCTTCCGATGAACTTGTTATACAGCGGCGCGTCTTCGACGACGTTTTGCTGTAGAGCTATCAGCAGCGAGAGTGTCTGGTTCTCGCCAATATAAAATTCTAGAACAATGTTCACAGAAAATCAGTCGATCTTTTTTGCGGACCAAATTCTCATGCTGGGGAGTTAAAACTATGTGACATCCACTACAAACACGATTTTCTATGGGAACAACAACGCGATCTTTTTTATTATTCAATAAACGTTCGTAAATAAGAAACATTTCAGGATCCGTAGCCTCTTTTAATTCACTACGTTGCTGTAATAAGGCTCTACCTTCTTGATTAATATTCTTAATGCTTTCACAGATTTCTTTTTCAATAGCGAAGCTACTATTTTCTGTAGATGTTAGACTTTCTTTTAGGGAAACAATCAGATCTTCACTTCCTGCTTGCTTATCCATAAGATCACTGAGTTGATGTTCTAGTGCACGACGCTCTTTGTTCGCTGCTGTCATTTCTTGAGTGAGCGCATTAAACTCATCCATCTTCTTCACAGCTGCTTGTTGATTTTCTAATTTGTTAATTTGATCAGAAATCTCTTGAATCCGATTCTCACCTTCTTTAATCTGATTCTTTAAGTTTTCCATCTCCAATTCTTTTTCCTGAACTTTACGACGAATGTCAGATTTAAGAGATTGGACTTTAGCGAGCTCTTTCTGATGCTCTTTCTTGACTCGCATCAAGCGAATCATTTTAATATCGAGCTCTTGAATGGCTAAAATGCTCTGGAGGGCTTCATGCATGAAAACTATTCCTTGCTTGGCTTAGTGGTTCCTAAATACGGATGCGAAATCATGAGATTTAGGAATGAATACATCTGAAGAAGAAAGCAAGTTTACTGCTTTTTTAGCAAGAAGTAAAGAACGTTTTTTTCAATAAAAGAAATTCCTAAGAGACAATGACTTAAGAAAAGGCAAAAGTTTAATCACCCTAACTAGTATATGAATTAATTTTTACCAGTTTCAACCCAAGAGCGAGTTTAAAAGATGATTTGAACTTGTCCCTTTGCCATATCAGGCAGTCCGTTACTTCAAAACGCTCCCAGTTTCTCTCTAGTTGTCTTTCCTAAATACGTAATTTACAAGATTATTATTCTTGTGAATCTAAGAGTAGGGTAATGGTGGGAGGAAAAAAATAAAAGGTTCTTTTTTGGGAATTTTTTATTTGAATGGTAGAGGAGAGATTTCTAATCGAAAACTCTCCTTTTTTTAGTGTTTCTCTAGGGAAGGGATGCAAACGGATCTTGTAAAAGAACAAGTAATTTTAAAGAATTCGGATTGGCGAGTGCTATATTATTAATAGCTTCAACTAATGCTTTTTTACATAGATCATTGCAACCTAATAGCCACTCATAGTTTTGATTTCTCTTTGGCAAAAGGTCTTTTCCATTCACTTCATAAACAGAGGAGAATAGAGGGAGAGAAACTATGGAACAGCCTTTTTTAATAGCCTCATTTAAACAGTTCTCGTAGGCAAAAAGCGCACGATTATAGTAACCATTCATTACTTCTTGATCACTTCCTGAGAATTCTTCAAGTTTAGGACCACGAATGTGTCCTATGAATTCTGGATATCTTTCTTTTTCTGAAAGTAGAATGGACGAGTTGTCTTTTATATTTAATTCTGTAGAGCGTGCTTCTGTTGGGGCAAATGGTATTTTAATAGAGGTTTGTCCCTGATATTGAGCCGCGCCCCAATTTGAATATTGCTCAAGTGAGGTTAATTCTCTAAACAAAGCTCGGGATTGATTTGAATTTGCTGTAATAACTGTTTGTGGACCCGGAGTTACTGCATTGAATGTTATTCCGCTTTGGCTTGTCACCATTCTCACAGTGTTTGATCTAGGAAGAGCGGAAAATTTAATAGAGAAGCCTGTAGTGGTATCTTCTTGGATTCCAAGTTTAATCCCAGGATTTTTCTTATTTTGGTAGAAGGATAGGCGGGTTCCTGGTGTGGTGACAAAGTTCGCATCTGCGGTCTGGGAGGGGAGAGCTCTAAAGTCTTGATCTAATGCTTGCTCCCAGTCTCCATTAGCCTTCTGTGTTAGCTGTTTGTGGACAAGTATAGCTACTCCAGCGAATAGAACCGAAGCGATAGCTAAAGCAGCAAGTGCTGGAGATCCTAAAACAACAGCCAGAGTAATACCAGCTACTGCGGTTCCAACAGCTAAAGTACTGAGGATAGATAAAGAGGCAATTTTCAATATCTTGTTGCGTTTTTGAGTAACAATCTCTCTGGAAGAGAGTGCGGGCGTCAAATTCGGCGTACTGTGATTTCCGATTCGGTTATGGGAATCACTCGGGTTAATATTAGGCATAAAAATGATAATATTTAGTTTTTATTAATTAATTTTATTAAAAACTAAATAGTCTTGACTAGTGATTTTGTTCTTTATAATTTCTTGATTTTAAAAGAAGACAATATCATAGATCTTATCCTCAGAGGGATAAACTCTAAATGTAATGTACAGGTCTCGAAGTTTATCAGTAGCTAAGTTCCTAAGAGATATATAGACAGGGATGATCGCAAGAAGAAATATGAAAAACATGGGGTGCATACAACAACCCAGGGCAACGATGCCTGCTGTGAGTATTGTTAAGACTAGTGTTTGAATTATACAGTGTACGATAAAATGAATTAGTTTACCTCTGGCTTCACTCCCCTTGGAGAATAAATTTAGAGGCTCTTGATTTTGTGCTGATGTTGCTGAAATTGACATACAGAATACTGTAAAGTAAAAGCTTAGGAGCGGCATAATTTTACTCGTAGAAACTGTTTTTTGTCATTAGCTTTCCACAGAGCTCTCCTCATGAAGAAGTTCTCCGGGATGATTATAAATTTTTTGAAATTCTTTTAATGTGATAGGACCTTGGCAAATGTGTGTTTTATTTGGGAGATTAGGGAAGAGTTTTGCATAAGCTCTAACTCCCGAAGGACTGGTTAGAATTACTCGATTACACTGATCAAATATTTTTGATTTTAATCGAAGTTCTTGAATCCTATAGTGAGGATAAGCAAAAAAACACCTATTTTCTTTTTCTAAGAAATCTTTGATAACAGATCGAGATAGAGCAGAGTGGGGATAAAGAATACGCGCATCTTTGGGTAATGAGGAGATCATAGGGAGGACCCCCTCTCCTGTTTCAATAGTGGCTAGGGAATACCGTGCTTTTGGAAGAAGGCTTGTAAGACGATGTGCTGAGATCTTCCCTAAACACAGGTAATGCTTATTTTCTAAAGTTCTTTTAGATACTTTTCTGCTCATTCTAGAAATAAATAGAGATGTTGAAGAGGGACTGGTAAGTAAAATGTGAGAGGTTTTTCCCAGGTAGCGAAAAGCAAAGCGTAATTGAGGTAGACTTTTTGCGAATGGCACGATCTTCAGGATTGGAGAAAAACGAGCACAATATTTTTTTGCTGTTTGTTGATTTAATCCTAGATATATGGTCATGGAATTATCTTGTTCTAGAAATGAATCTAAACATAGTTTAGATAGCTTAAGATTGTTTCGCATCTAGAAAACAGTTCTGATCTTCATAATAGTCATAGTAGAAAACATAATGATACACCATTAAGATACTCGTTGTTAATGGTGCATAGGCTGCATGATGAGCCGATTGACATTTTTCGATGTGGGAGCTAGGATGTCTTTTTCTAGATCTTAGCTTTTTCTCCAAGGGAAAAATGGCAGTGATTCTTAGGCTTTCTTGGGTTAAGTGTGAAGAGCTTCGCTTTATATTATAGTTTTTCGTTTGTAGATAGTTATTAATAGAGGTTCGGCAATGGCATCATTGTTGCATAAATTTTTAGAAAATGCTTCGGGGAAGAAAGGTCAAGATCTGGCTTCTACCGCATATTTAGCTGCATTAGACCATCTTTTGCATTCCTTTCCTTCGATTGGAAAGAGCATCATTGATGAACTGAAGAGTCAACGTTCTCGTTTAAAGATGATTGCTTCTGAAAATTATGCTTCTATTTCAGTTCAACTTGCTATGGGGAATCTGCTTACGGATAAATATTGTGAGGGAAGCCCGTTTAAACGATTTTATTCTTGTTGTGAGAATGTCGATGCCATTGAGTGGGAATGTGTTGAAACAGCTAAAGAACTTTTTGGTGCAGAAAGTGCTTTTGTACAACCGCATTCTGGAGCAGATGCGAATTTATTAGCGATAATGGCAATCATCACTCAGAAAATCCAAGGTCCTGCTGTTAAGCGTTTAGGATACAAAACGATCAATGATCTTACAGATAAGGAATATGCTGAGTTAAAAGCTGAGATAGGTTCTCATGTATGCCTGGGTCCTTCATTGAACTCAGGAGGACATTTAACACATGGAACCGTACGTCTGAATGTGATGTCGAAATTAATGCGTTGCTTGCCTTATGAAGTTAATAAAAAGACAGAACTTTTTGATTATGCTGAAATTGCACGTTTAGTGCGGACGCATAAGCCCACAGTATTAATTGCTGGATATTCTTCCTATTCTCGTAGGTTAAATTTTTCTACTTTAAAACAAATCGCTGATGATTGTGGAGCTGTTTTATGGGTGGATATGGCGCATTTTGCAGGTCTCGTTGCTGGTGGGGTTTTTGTTGAAGAAGAAAATCCTATTCCTTTCGCTGACATTGTCACCACGACGACTCATAAAACATTACGAGGACCACGCGGGGGATTAGTCTTAGCCTCTAAAGAATATGATGCGGTAATCAATAGGGCTTGTCCTTTAATGATGGGCGGTCCTTTACCTCATGTTGTTGCTGCGAAAGCTATAGCATTAAAAGAAGCTCTGACTGTGGATTTTAAGAAATATGCTCATCAGGTTGTGGATAATGCTAGAACTTTAGCAGAATATTTTCAGAAACAGGGCTTGCGTCTACTTACAGGTGGTACTGATAACCACATGGTGATAATTGATTTGACTTCCCTGGGTATTTCTGGACGTGTAGCCGAGGATATCTTAAGTTCTGTAGGTATTGCAGTGAATCGCAATACTATACCATCGGATGCTGTAGGCAAATGGGATACTTCGGGAATACGTTTAGGAACCCCTGCTTTAACGACTCTCGGTATGGGCAGAGATGAAATGGAAGAAGTTGCGAATATTATTGTGAAAGTATTGCGAAATATTACTTTGAGACGTAATGCTGATGATAGTTTTAGTAAAAGTGAAGGAGAGCTTCCAGAAAACATTGCTCAAGAAGCAAGAGCACGAGTCGCAGACTTGTTATCGCGGTTCCCGCTTTATCCTGAAATCGATCTGGAAACTTTAGTTTAGTTAGGAGATATGTTGTTCTATGCCTGATGGGGAAGTAGTTAATAAGTTACGAGATGTTATAGATAAAAAAATATTAGATGCCCGTCGGGTATTCTTTTCAGAACCTGTAACAGATAAGAGCGCAGCAGATGCTATTAAAAAGCTTTGGTATTTAGAACTTACCAATCCTGGTCAGCCTATAGTATTCGTAATTAATAGTCCTGGGGGATCTGTAGATGCAGGATTTGCAGTCTGGGATCAGATAAAAATGATGGCCTCTCCAGTGACTACTGTAGTTACAGGCTTAGCTGCTTCTATGGGATCCGTATTAAGTTTATGTGCTGCTCCTGGTCGTCGTTTTGCAACTCCTCATTCGCGTATTATGATTCACCAGCCATCTATAGGAGGCCCAATTACAGGACAAGCTACAGATTTAGACATTCATGCTCGTGAAATTTTAAAAACAAAAAAGCGAATTGTTGATGTATACTTAGAGGCCACAGGACAACCTAGGGAAATCATTGAAAAGGCCATTGATAGGGACATGTGGATGACAGCAGATGAAGCCAAGGATTTTGGTTTATTAGATGGCATCCTTTTCTCATTCAACGATTTATAAACCTTGTTTATACTCTGGGGCAGGAAATCGCTTTATTCTTAGTGAAACTTGTCCTGAGATTACAACAATCTCTATTTTATGTAAGGAGGAACAAGTAGACGGATTTTTGCTTGTCCTTCCTTCGTCAATTGCTGATGCTAGGCTAATTATTTTTAATGATGATGGTTCTCGACCTGCGATGTGTGGGAACGGTCTTCGTTGTGCTGTAGCTCATCTTTCTTTAGTATTGAAAAAAGAAGACATTTCTATAGAAACTGATTCAGGAATCTATTTTGGAAAATTTTACTCTTGGGATCGTGTTGTTGTAGATATGACTCTTGTAGATTGGAAATATCGCAGCCACAATCTCTCACATACTATTTCACAGCTTCCTAAAGAAATTTTCAGTATCAATACTGGAGTACCTCATCTTGTCGTTTTTGTCGATGATGTATCTTGTATTCCTGTAGATCTTTGGGGAAGTTTTCTACGTTACCATGAGGATTTCTCACCTCAAGGAGCTAACGTAAACTTCATTGAGGCTATAGGTTCTAGAGAATTTCAGATACGTACTTATGAACGTGGATTAGAAAGAGAATCTTTAGCCTGTGGTACTGGAGCTACAGCAGCAGCTCTTGTTGCAGCTAAACGCTGCAATTTATCAAATACTCAAATCCGTATCCGGACATGGAGTAAGATTTTGATCAAAGTTTCTTTAGATGGTGATCGAGTGTATCTTGAAGGTCCCGTAAATAGAGAAATTGTTCGCTAGAGTTTTCAAATTTTTATATTGAATCTAAGTAGAAATGGATTCAAAAATAGTTGGGGGAACGAATATCTATCCGCAATTCTATATTGTGAATTTATTTCTTAAGGATAGATCTCTTGCCCTCTAACTCCAATTCTTTTATAATCTTGATTTATGACTACGTATCCTGTACCACAAAATCCTCTTTTATTACGTGCCCTACGTCTTATGGATGCCTTCTCTAAGTCTGATGACGAGAGAGATTTTTATTTAGATCGTGTTGAGGGGTTTATCCTCTATATTGATTTAGATAAAGATCAAGAAGACTTGGATAAGATCTATGAAGAATTAGAGGTAAATGCGGAACGTTATTGTTTAATTCCTAAATTGACGTTCTATGAAGTTAAGAAGATCATGGAGACGTTTATCAATGAAAAAATTTATGATATTGATACAAAAGAAAAGTTTCTTGAAATTTTACAGTCTAAAAATGCTCGGGAGCAATTTTTAGAATTTATCTATGATCATGAATCTGAATTAGAGAAGTGGCAACAATTTTATGTAGAACGTTCTCGTATACGTATTATTGAGTGGTTGCGTAATAATAAATTTCATTTCGTCTTTGAAGAAGATTTAGACTTTACGAAGCATATTTTAGAGCAGTTTAAAATCCATCTTTTCGATACCAAAGTATCAAAAGAGTTATCACAAGCACGTCAGTTGCTCGTGAATAAGGCTAAAGTTTATTATTCTAACGAAGCTCTAAATCCTCGTCCTAAACGAGGCCGTCCTCCGAAGCAATCAGCAAAAGTAGAATCTGAGACTACAATATCCAGTGATATTTACACTAAGGTACCCGCGGTTGCTCGACGTTTTCTTTTCCTTCCGGAAATTACTTCAGCATCTTCAATCACATTTTCTGAGAAATTTGATACAGAAGAAGAGTTCCTTGCACATCTGCGTGGATCAGGCCGTGTTGAAGATCAATTAAATCTTGCTAATCTTTCTGAAAGATTCGCTTCATTGAAAGAGCTGTCCGCAAAATTAGGTTATGATTCACTATCTACGGGAGATTTCTTTGGAGACGATGACGATAGTGATGATGATGAAAAGCCTGCATCTAAGAGTAAGGCTCCTGCTAAGCGCGGTCGTAAGAAATCTTCATAGGCTTTAGATCTTTTGTAATATCCAAATAGTAGCTGCTCCAAAGGCAAGTTTTCTTTTTTTACTTATTTGGAATTTCGTATCTTTGAAGATTTGTTCTAGGTAATGATCACTAGGAAGATTCTTAATGCTTTCAGCTAAGTATTGATAGGCTTGTTTATTTTTAGAACATAACCTTCCTATCCGGGGAACTAAAAATTTTAAGTATAACTGATGTGCTAGATACATAGGATGTTTATTAGAAGGTGAGGTGAGCTCTAAAATTCCTAGGGATCCGTCTTGTTTTAAAATACGATAGATTTCATGAAGAGCATTTTTAGAATCAGGAAGGTTTCGTAATCCATAGGCCATTGCTGCTAACGTCTGTGATTCTTGATCGATAGGCAATTGGATAATATCTCCTTCTATAAAGGTAAAAGGAGCATTAGGGTAGCGTTGTTTTGCTTTCGAGAGCATATTCGATGAGAAATCTACTAGTGTTGCTTTTGATCCTGGATAATCACGAATATATCTATAGGCAACTTTCCCCGTACCTGAACAAAGATCTAAAATACGTTCTGACCTTCCTAACATTTTTGAAAACTTACGATTCCATAAATGATGCATCCCTAAAGATAGGATAGAATTGATCCTATCATATTTAGGCGCCAAAGAGTCAAACATCTCCTGAAGATTAGGCTTGTTGATAGATGGTTGCATGATATTCTCGGAATCTTTCTAAGCCTTCATAGTCTTCTTCTCTTAGACGATAACGACAGAGAGAGTAATACTCTTTAATAAGAGCTTTTGGTAACTGGGTGCGTTCTATAGCTTTTGCTATAGCTGTTTCTGGATGAGATTCAAAATAGCTCAATGAGCTTTCTAATGCTGCTTGTATAATATCGCTTCCCTGAGGGTTATTAGAAAGAACGACAGCAAAAACAAAAGGTAACTGGGTAAGTTCATACCATCCTTGAGCAAGATCATAAGTTGCAAATCCTGGGATGTAAGGATGGTGTAGAGCTTTATCGCCAATTAATAATAAGCCATCATACTCTTCAGCTTTCTCGATCACTTCCTCGGAAGAGAGCTGAATAATCTCTGGGAGAGGAGTGTTCCACAAATGACGACAAAGAATATTCAGTAACATTACAGAAGAGCGGCTTTCTTTTGTTGCTGCAATACGGAGTTTTTCTGAGGTGAAAAATGTCGATGCAGCATAGAGATTTACACTAAGAATTTTCTTATAAGCAGCTATGCCAAATCCTGGAAGCTTTCCTAAGGGATGGGTTAGCAATCCTACTGCAGAGGTAAGAGCAAATTGTAAACTACCGTCAAGGAGTTTCCTAAGTAGATCTGCTGGAGGTGCTGTATGAAGAAGGATATCCTCACATTTGGCAAGTTCTAAAGAAAAAGGAAAAGCGTTGATATAGCTTACACAACCTAAAGTTATACGTCTCTCGAATTTGTCAGACATGGTATGCGTCCTTGTTTTTTGATGAGGCTTGCCATTCCCTCAATATCCATTTTTATATTTTGATTCGAAGAGGCCATCTGAAAAACCTTTTCTCCGATGTGTGTGGACGAGAAATCATTGGCTCCACAGGATAGCAAATGTAGAGCTTGCTCGATTCCCAAGTAATTCCACAAGGCTTTTATATTTCTAAAATTATCCAAAAATAATCTTGCTACAGCAATGATAGATGCTGGCGTGATATTATGGGAACTGCCTAATTTTCGTAATCTTTTCCCTAAAGGATTATTTTCTGTTGCAAACTTTAACAATACAAAGTTCTTAAATCCTAAAGTATCGTCTTGAAGGCTTCGCAATTTATTCATGTGTGTGACAATATCTTCAGGACGTTCTCTATGGTAACATAACATAGTACTGTTACTAGGTATTCCGAGATTATGCGCCTCTTTATGAATTTCTAAGAAATCTTGAGAGGATAAACGTCCTGGAGCTAGTATTTGCCGTATTTCATCAACAAGAATATCGAATCCCCCTCCAGGAATAGAATCCAATCCAGCATTCTTAAGGATTTTTAAAACCTCTACAACGGGAATGTTATGTAGATTGGCGAGATAGGCATATTCGATACCTGTTAGTGCTTTGATATGGATATGGGGGAAGTTTTCCTTAATCTTGCTGAATAGTTCAGTATAATAGTCTAAATTACAATCTGGGAAGCATCCAGAAACGATATGTGTTTCTGTAATGGGAACATCTAGGGCGCGGATTTTTGCTATTAGCTGATTTGGTGTATAAAACCAGCCTTTAGGATCTCCTGGTTTTGCATAAAAAGCGCAGAAAGTACAGTTGAATTCACAGAAATTTGTAGGATATAAATAGAACGTTGAGGAGTAGTAAACGACATCTCCAACATATTTTTGACGTACCATATTTGCAAATGCCCATAAGGCACGCTGGTCATCTTCATCTTCGAGGAGAAGCAAGCGTAAGGCATCTTCTGTAGAAAGACGTGTTCCTTCTATATAATTATCGAATAGATGCTTCAACCAAGAGTTCTTAGGCAGAATGCGGGGGATGGGTGTCGTCGTCATAAGGTGGCGCCTTAGTTGTAGAATCAGATCGAGTTTGTTTATCGCATGCTTTTTTATGGCAACAGTCCGATTTTCCACATCCTTTAGATAGAGGTCTACCTAAGAGATAAGAGCCTATAAGTAAAATGACAATACCCACTCCCAGTAGTGCTGTGGCACAGCAAATAAGAAGAAAAAAAGTCATCATAAAGCGATCAGCCTTCAATCGGTAGTATTAATGAAGATCCACCCAGATAGGAGAACTCCATGCCATAGATTGATCTATTTGAGTTACTCGGAGATAGTAGAACACAAAAGGAATTTTTCCTTTAGGATCTTTAAGAGTTACTTTAGATAGAGGTTCCATATCATCATATTCGTAATCTAGATTGTTACTATCAGGATAGAACGTTTTTATCACTTTCCCGTTACGGATAATCTCAACAGTTTTTAGTTGAGCTGTTCCTGCAACATATCCTGAGATATGACGATTTACAGCAAGGCCGGGTTTTGTAGTTGTTGACAACTCAGAACCCATAGGAGCCGAGGTAATGTTAAAGCTAACAATAATTCTTGGTCCTGTAGTTGCATAGCAGTGACGCTGATATAAAGCTTCTACAAGAGATTCTCGATTGTATTTATTACATACAATGGCAGTGAGCCCTGGAGTGTATTGTTGTTGGTTAGCATCGAAAAATTTGCTATAGATACCCCGATCATCGAGACCACCTGCAACAAAACCAAAACGTAGATTACGTTTTAATGCTTCTATTAATGTCCCTGATTCAACTTCAGAATCTGATCCTTTAATGGGGAAAATATTTCCTTCTTTTTCTGTTCGTTCTGAACATCCCCAGGAATTATAAATTTCCGCAACGCGTTCAAATTCTGGATGGAAATTATTGAAGTTAAAACCATAACGTTTTGATGCTGTGAAACACGGTATCGAAATGACCTCGTGAGCTGAAGCGCTTTTATAGAGTTTTGATAAAGAAGCAATCTTACAGTCTTTATGTTTCGAACAAGATTTATTTTCTTTTATATAGAGAATTTGGCGAAGACCTTCTTCTCCAGGTTCTCCAAAATATTGTATACCGGATAAGGAGATAAAACGATCTTCTTCATTAAAATCTCCTATAGTTTGGTTGATCATTTTCCAAAGATCAGGCGTTAAACCTTCCTGATTATCGAAAGATGATGAGGCATAAAAGTTTAAAGCACAATCATCCCTAAAATGTCGTAAACATGCCTCTATATTCTCTTCAGAATCTACACGTTCTGATTCTCCGTGTAGTAAGCCCCACATAAGATTTGGAGCTGCATCTGGAAAACATTTTATAGGTGCGGAAATGAAGATTTCGTTCGTTAAAAGATTTTTTAATTGAATTCTATAGATTCCAGGTTCGTTGAAGTAGAGATTAGGTAGAATAACGAATCCAGTTTCAGGAATAAATAATTGCCAATTAAGGTTTTCTCTTAGATGCTCATAGGAGAGTTCAATACGTGTATTTTCTGGTGAGAAGTTCGTAAGGTTATTGAACTCGTCTTCAAATCGCACAGTGATATCGAAACGTTTATTCTTTACAACATAGGAAGGTGTAAAAATCTGGATATGTTTAAGAACATTACCTCGAATATCCATGGTAAAGATATCGGGCTCATCATAGTTTCCTTTGCCTTCGGTATCTACATAAAGATAGAAAGGTTTTCTACGTTGAGTAAATAGCTGAGCACCGTTTCCTGCTTCATCTGTTTGTGGATGTTCTGGAGAAGGCCCGAGAACAATGGTAAGAGTCTCACCAGCTTCTAATTCATAGGGGAGGGTAAATTCGTATTGATGAACAGGGCTATTGGGGATGGGGATCATTACAGCAGTAAGAATATCCCCTTTAGGTGTTTCTAAATAGATAGTATTGCGAGATTGTTTTAGATCAATAGAGGGAGTTTCCCAATCTATTGGTCTTCCTTGACACCCTAGGTCAAATTTAAGTTTTGTTCCTTCAGGGAGATAGTCAACTAGAGAGTAAAGAAATTTCCACGTGGATATTTGCCCAGCTCTAGCTACGGAAGGATTAACATAACAAACAGATCTGCGCATAGTAACATAGCGGGTTGGAATCAACTGAAGGCATTATCATATACGAGAAAAAGGTTTTTCTCAATCTTCGTCTTTGCTTAATGCTTGTAATGCTTCTTGTACGCTATTGAACATTTTAAAATATGAGAGGAATCCGGTAACGTATAGAGTTTGCTCTATTGTTTTAGGGACACAGGTAAGAACAATTTTTCCGGAATGTTTTCCTACTTGGTGGTAGCTTTGTAAAAGAACACGAATGCCAGCACTAGACATATAGTCTAAATTCGTGCAATCAAGAACGATATTTTTGATTCCTGAAGATAGGGATTGTGAGATATTTTCTTGTACTTCCGGAGAAGAGATCCCGTCAAGTTTTCCTTGGAGATGTAAGACAGCAGTGGTTCCGTGCTCTTCTTTTTGGATGTTATTCATTATCAATGATGCTCCCAAACCTATGGTGATTTCTCAAGACCTAACTCTCGTAAATCTTTAGGTTTTTTGCAAAGAGATTTTTCTATTCTTTTATTTCTCTGTATATTGTAGGGAGTTATGGAAGAGATATCTTCTTTTTTCTTGGGGTGATTTTGAGTTTGCCTACACTACGTTCTGAGCAAGTGATAATTTCGATATCGAAGTTTTCATGATGAATTTTCATACCTTTTTGTGGGACAGCACCCACTTTATGAAATACATGTCCTCCTAAGGTATCATAGCTGTTCTCATGATGGATTTTTAGATTAAAATATTCCTCAGCATCAGAGATATTCATACGTCCATCTACGATCCAAGAGTTTCCAACTTTTTTATAAGGAATATCTTCTTGAACGTCATACTCGTCAGCAATTTCACCGAAGATTTCTTCAATGATATCTTCCATACTGACAATTCCTTCGGTAACACCATATTCATTTACTATGATTGCTAGGTGACGATGTTTCTGACGGAATTCCTGAAGTAGTGAAGAAGCTTTTTTAATTTCCGGAGCATACAATGGAGGCTTAGCTACTGAAGATACAGGTTGAGAGGAGTCTATAGATTTAGGATACATGGCCAACAAATCTTTTACCAGAAGTACGCCAGTAATATTATCGATATTTTTCTTATATAGAGGAATCCGGCTATAGCCTTCTTCTACGATAGCTGGAAATGCATTGCGGATAGGCGTATCTTCTTGAATAGCAAAGATATCTACTTTAGGAATCATAATTTCTCGAACGATCAATTTATCAAAAGATGATACAGCTTCAGACAGTTGATTCTCCATTTCTGAACTATGAATTTTAGGATCGTCATCAATGTTATTGATGGAGCGTTGGAAGGGGAGAAAAAATGCTTGAAATAGAGAAGAGATGAAACACAGTGAGGAGCCAATTCCTCTATGGAGTTTTATGCAATAAGGAAGGAAACCGTAAGCCAATGGGGCTGCAAGAATATAAATTACCCAAAAGGTAAGAGATAAGCTTTTGGTTGAGAATGTATATTTAGAGTAAATAGTGATTCCCAAAATTCCATATAAACTGAGTAATACAGAGGCTAAAAGAATAGGGGTATTTGACTGACAATGTTGTCGGTGTTGTTTATCATTTTCATCTTGTGTTTTAACAGATTTTTGTGTGAGTGCCGTCGCAAACAGGAGAGTGAGGATAGAAATTGCTAATAGGAAATCAAGCATTTTAATCTGATAAAAGCGCGTCTTTTTCTCTTAACATACATAGCGTTTGATTTTCTTTACCTCTCATTTTTTTTCTTTCTTCAGGAGTCAGGTCATCATATCCAAGCATGTGAAGGAGAGAATGAACAACATAACGAGAAATCTCTTCATATAGAAGATCAGAATCTTCAGCGCGATCTTTCAAAAATCGTATAGCAGCTTTCGGACTAATGAAGGCTTCCCCAAGAATATGAGGTTGAGAAGCAGTTCCTGGAGAATCTATAGGTAGAGTGATAGTGTCCGTTAGTGAAGGATCAGAGAATATTTCATCATGAAGTTGTGCCAAGGCTTCATCTTCCAAGAAATAAATATATACTTGATCCGTCTGAATTTTCCAATGTTGTAAGCAACAAAGGACTAACTTTTTCGCTGATTGTATCCGAATGGAAACATCGCTTTGCTTGTTGGAAATACAAACTTCTATAGGAACTTCTTTCAAGATAAATCAGCGTAGATTTTTTATTTCATTACAGGAGTTTTAGGAAGGCCTGTAGCTTTTTTTGCTGTAGCATCATTCCAACGGCCTAGTTTACGCAAAACGTCTATCCGTTCAAAACGTTTAAGTACGTTTCTTTTAGTTTCCCCTTTAATGGATTTACCGTAACTACGATGTCGTGACATAACTGGTACTCTAGTAACTAACTAATTTGCGGAATAAAAATACTTTCACTGCTTACAGCATTTTTATGTGCTTTGTAAGCGATTCTTGGAGCGGGTTTTGGATGAGTAATTGCGTAAATAGGTTTACGCTTTTTTGGACTCACTGCTCTTCGACGAGCTTGTTTACTCATGCGTGTCATAAGATAACTCGATATTTAACTTTTTAATTCTCCAAAGTGATCGAGAGAAAGATCGGAGACTTATAATTAAGGAAAAGGATAATCAAAGGAACGTTTTTTTTCAATAGAATGACCCATTTATCACTGAGGATTTTGCCCTAAAGCTTCAGTAATTGGGGAACATGAGGTATTTGATCCCGAAGTGAGCACGCCACAAGAAATAATATACTTGAAAGCATCCTCAATTTTCATATCCAAGAAAGTAATATCAGATTTTTTAAAAAGAGTGAGAAAACCTGAAGTGGGGTTAGGTGTTGTAGGAATAAATACTGTAATCATAGGATCTTCGGGATCATCAGAGCAGATATTTGGTGCATCCCCTGCAACGAGACCGATACAACGTGTTTGTGCATTGGGGAAAGGAACCATAACAACTTGTTTGAATGATCCGGATTGGGATCCGAAGATTGTTGTCATGACTTGTTGAGCAGCCTTATAAACAGTTTTTATAATAGGGATTCTGTGAAGAACTTTGTCGTAAATAGATAGCAGAGATTTGAAGATCATTAAACGTGCAAGAAATCCTAGAAGGACTGTAGCGAAGAATAATCCAAACAAGAGGATGATCTGCAAGACAAATTTCAGTAGAGCTTTGTGTTTGGAATAAAAGCTGATACGTTCGAAAAATCCTGAAACCAGGCCAACAAACGGCTGAGTAAGAAAATTCATTATCATTCCGACAATAGCAAGAGTAATTGCTAGGGGGAGAAGGATAATCAGGCCTGTAATAAAGTGTTTTTTCATAAATCACTATTTTTGAGTTAGAGGATTTCTAGTTTTAATTGAACTAACATAAGAACAGAGTTTACGATATGACTCCATAATATTTTATTAGATTTTCCTTGCCATATCAGAGGTTAGAATACTTATATTCTTTATGTTTAATTTTTTTTAGCAATTTTCAATGCTTTTTTCTCTAAATTTTTCTTAATTTTTTATATTTAATAAAAATCTCCACGGAAGGTCACGGTACTCTTCGGCATAATCAATACCTATGCGAGGTGTTTGTGTAATTATTCCTGAAATTTTTTCTTTGCTTATATGAAGATTTGGTGAGGTAAGAGAAAGGGTATTATGTTCAAGGGTAAGATTGAGTGCTTGACAAACTTTTCCTGGTCCATTGGTAAGCAAGTGTTTGGATTTATTTTGCCAGCCGCGTCTTTCGATCATAATATCTTCTCCCTCGTGAGGAAGAATAGCTCGAATCAATACTGCGTGAGGAAGATTTTTATCCCCGGTTACTACATTGAACAAAGAATGCATGCCGTAGCAGCGATAGATATAAGCAATACCTCCACGGCTATACATAGGACTATTTCTTTTTGTTTTTCTATAGTTGTAGGCATGGCAAGCTTTATCATCTGGTCCACGATACGCTTCTGTTTCTACGATAAATCCTGAAGTTGTTTTTCCGGAGAGTTTTGTGATAAGAATATGTCCTAATAACTCTTTTGCTAAATGAAGAACGTCATCGTTTAGAAAAAAACTTTCAGGAAGCATTATTCTGTTTTCCTTTTTCTTCTAGTTCTAGGTTTCTTTTCCGGGTTAGATTGTTTTTTACTAGCAGTTTTTGGTGTTTTGGTTACCAAAGACCAGGTAATTGCCTGATTCAGAAGGTTCACTTCAGCAAGTTTTACCTCTATTATTGCTCCAGGACGCATTTTGCTTGGAAGATCATCGGGAGAAGTTTTCTTTTTCAAGGAATATTCTTTGGGCAATTGCGCTGCTGGAATACAACCTTCTTGGCAAAACTCTGGAACCGTGAAGGAAATTCCTTCGGGATTTGTTGTAATGATAAAGCCTTTATAAATTGTTTCAGGTTGTTCTTTTAAGAACTTATCTAAGAAACGGGTCTTCTTAAGATTTTCGAAAGCAAATTCGGCTTTCGCAGCTATGCGTTCTTGTGTTGAGCAGGCTCTCACGATGTGTTCTAAACGAGTTTCTTCTATCGACATGGGATGAAATAGAAGTCTATGAACAACAAGATCAATGTAGCGACGGATAGGACTTGTAAAATGTGTATAGAAATCGAGTTTTAATCCGTAATGCCCCTTATTTTCTGTTGAATATGAGGCTGTTTTCATACTCCGTACAAACTGTGAATGTAGAATCGATTCTAAAGGATGCCCTGCAGAGCTTTCTTGTAGTAAATATTGGTAATCAGGTTCTTGAGCTGGAGTCATGATAATATCAAAACCCATAGCTTTTGCCATCTCTTGGAATGAGAGTAGACTTTCATCATTTGGAGATTCATGAATTCTAAATGGTAGAGTGACCCCTTGATGGGAAATATGATAAGCAATCACTTCGTTAGCTTTAAGCATAAACTCTTCGATGAGTTTATGTGATAGAGTTTGTCGTGTTTCTATAAGAGCTACAGGTTCTTGAAGATTATCTAACGACATAGTAAATGAAGGTAGAACGAGTCGGATGCAACCACGTTTTTCTCGAATATCCGCGAATTTCTCGCTTAACTCTGCCATAGCGAGGAGAGTTTTTGATATAGGATGGGGTTGTTTGTTTTCTACAATCTCATCTACTTCATCGTAGGTCATACGGTATTTACTCCGAATCACGCTACGAAATACTTCGTAATCAGATAAATGTCCTTCCTTGGTAAAAGTCATAAATACAGACACTGCAAGCCTATCCACATTGGGTTTTAAGCTGCAAAGGTTATCAGAAAGTGCTGAAGGCAACATCGGGATCACTTTCCCAGGAAAGTAAATAGAGTTGCATCTTTTACTTGCTTCTTGATCTAAAGCAGAATGTGGTGTCACGTAGTGAGAGACATCTGCAATATGAACACCAAGAATATAATTGTCGTTGTTGTCATAAGTTAGCGATACAGCATCGTCGAAATCTTTTGCAGTTATTGAATCTATAGTAAAGCACAGGAGATCGCGAAGGTCTTTGCGTGATCGTAGGGCTTGACTAATATGCTTTTGTGAGAAATGGCTGGTTTCTTCAATAACAGCTTCTGGGAAATCTTCTTCAATAGCATATTCTGCTTTTATACAGGGAAAATCCGATTTGGCATTGGAGATATTTCCAATAAATTCGAGCATTTCCAATGGAGGAGGTTCTTTAGATTCGGGTTTTTCCTTCCATGCGGGGGTGCTTAGTAATAAACGATCTCCAAGTTTATAGGAGCGTTTGGGGAGAAGTTTCGCTTTTACAGGAATATCTGGCCCTAACGCGTTAACACAAACGAGAGCGGTTGTTGCATCGATTACCGAAGTTATAGTTCCTACGAGAACCGTTTTTCCTCTAGATACAACTTGGTGAATTACTCCTTTTCTTTTTTCTCCTTCTTTAGAATTTAGGAAAAGAGAGACAACTACATGATCTCCGTCTAAAGCACCTTTTAGGTCTCTTGCAGGAATAAAAATATCAAAGGGGTATTCTTCAGGATGGTCAGGAGTAACAAATCCAAAACCTTTCTTGGCATGAACAAATAGGACACCGGAAATTAAGATTTGCTTAGAGCTTCTTCTAAAGCCTTTAGGTCTTCTTTTTCTTATTTTTTTCACCAACTTTGCTCCATGTCTGAAATTATAATTTTCATGGGTTTACCTAGCCTTTGTTGGATGTTTTTAATGCAAAGATATTTTTATGGATAGGGTTAAAAAGAAAATTCCCTATCCCTCTGCAGAGAAATAGGGAATAAACGATAAGATTTTTAGGATATTAATCGTTAGGTTTATCTACGATTTCAACATCCGCATCTTCAATGTTATCATTATTTGAACTTGAGGAAGCAGAGTTTCCTGAAGGTGGTTTTGTACTGAAGCTATGTTTTTTCAAATCTTCTGTATTGATATTGGGACCGCCTTGAGCGTTAGCAGCTGAAGACGCAGCAGCAGATGCAGATTGTGATTGCATAGCTTCTCCAATCTTTTGCATATGACGGCTGAGTTCTTCGGAAGCTTCTTTGATTTTCTCAACAGGAGCATCTTCTTTAAGAGTTGTACGTACTTTTTCTATACGTTCTTCAATTTCTTTGACTAAAGATTCAGGGATATTTTCTTTATAATCACTGATGGCTTTTTCAGCTCTGAAGATCATACTATCAGCTTCATTTCTTACATCGGAAGCTTCGCGGCGTTTTTTATCTTCTTCTTTATTTTTCTCAGCATCATTGATCATTCTTTGGATTTCATCTTCTTTTAATCCAGAACTTGCTTCGATACGGATTTTTTGCTCACGACCGCTAGCAGCATCTTTTGCAGATACATGAAGAATTCCATTAGCATCGATATCGAAAGCAACTTCGATTTGAGGGTGTCCTCGAGGTGCTGGAGGAATATCTGTAAGGTCAAATCTTCCGATTTCTTTATTGTCTTTTGCCATAGGGCGTTCCCCTTGTAAGACAACAATAGTTACTGCAGGTTGGTTATCTGCAGCTGTTGAGAAAATTTGTTTTTTTTGTGTAGGGATCGTAGTGTTTCTCTCTACGAGAGGAGTCATCACGCCTCCCAGAGTTTCGATACCTAAAGAAAGAGGAATCACGTCGAGAAGTAGGACATCTTTTACTTCACCACCAAGAACACCCCCTTGAATAGCTGCTCCGATAGCAACAACTTCATCAGGGTTTACACCTTTATTTGGTTCTTTACCGAAGATGGATTTTACTACTTCCTGAACTGCAGGCATTCTTGACATGCCCCCAACGAGCAATACATCATCAATATCACTAGCAGAGAGTTTCGCATCTGCTAAAGCTTTTTGACATGGAGCTTTTGTGCGTTCAATTAAACTAGAAGCTAACTTTTCAAAATGAGCACGTGTTAATGTTAGAGTTAAGTGTTTAGGTCCACTAGCGTCCATAGTGATAAACGGCTGATTAATCTCTGTGGAAGACATTCCTGAAAGTTCGATTTTTGCTTTTTCAGCAGCATCTTTTAGCCTTTGAAGAGCCATATTATCTTTACTAAGATCAATACCTTCTTGTTTTTGGAATTCTTCGATCATCCATTTAATAATAACTTCATCGAAGTCATCACCTCCTAAATGGGTGTCCCCATTTGTGGAAAGCACTTCAAATACGCCATCGCCAATCTCTAAGATGGAGATATCGAAAGTTCCTCCTCCAAGGTCAAAGACAGCGATTTTCTTATCACCAGCTTTATCAATTCCATAAGCAAGAGCTGCAGCTGTTGGTTCAGGAATAATACGTTTGACATCTAAGCCTGCGATACGTCCAGCATCTTTTGTAGAAGCTCTTTGAGAATCGTTGAAATAGGCTGGAACAGTAATCACAGCTTCTGTAACGGGTTCTCCAAGATATGCTTCAGCAGTCTCTTTCATCTTTATAAGAACTTGAGCGCCAATTTCTTCAGGTGTGTATTGTTTTCCATCTACTAGGAAGACGACATCACCATTAGATCCTGAAGCTACCTTATATGGTACTGTTTTAATTTCAGATTCTACTTCAGAATGTTTTCTTCCGATGAAACGTTTTGTAGAGGCTAATGTTTTTTCAGGATTTGTGACAGCCTGTCTTTTTGCAGGAATTCCTACTAAAGTTTCGTTCCCTTTGAATGCTACGATAGAAGGTGTTGTGCGTGTTCCTTCTGAAGAGGTAATGACTTTAGCTTGTCCGCCTTCCATTACAGATACGCAGGAGTTGGTCGTTCCTAAGTCTATCCCTATAATTTTACTAGATTTTTTTTGTTCGCTCATGATTCTTACCTAATCTCTAGGGGGTTTATTTTATTTTTCTACTTCTTCTTTTCCTTGAGGTGCGGGTGCCTTCGCTACTTTGACTTTCGCAACACGTATGGGGCGATCTCCGATTTTATAGCCTTTAGAAAATTCTTCCACGATAGTACCTTCGGGGACTTTTGTAGTTTCTTCTGTTTCCATTGCTTCATGTAAAAATGGATTAAATTTTTGTCCTACTGAGGAGTATTCAATGATACCCTTCTCTTCAAAAACTTGTTTAAACTGTTGTAGGATCATATTGAATCCTAAAGCCCAATTTTTCACTTCATCTGACATTTGTGATGCGAATCCTAAAGCTTTTTCCATGCTTTCTATAGGGACTAAAAAGTCTATGAGAGCATTTTCCACTGCATATTGCATCATTTCTTGGCGTTCTTTTTGCATGCGCTTGCGGGCATTTTCTGATTCCGCAAGGACCATTAAGTATTTATCATTTTTTTCTTTTAGCTCCGCTTTTAACGTGGCTATTTCTTGTTGGAGATCCTGAATCTCATTATCGGGAGTAGGAACTGAAGAATTTTCTGCTTCATGTTCGTTAGAGGAATCTGTCATGACGTCTCCTTAGGGGGTAAGAGTTTTATAGAAGAGTATCTTGCCAGTAATGTAGGTTCTTTGGAGAGTTTAGGATCGGAAGGACAAGGTCTTCTGAAAGATAATTTAAACTTATAGAAACTTTGTGTCAGGCTTGCTTTGATTTTCTCTGCAAATAGTGTAAGGGTTCTATAAATCTCCTTATAGGGAAGATTGATAGGGCCTAGCACACCAAAGGCTCCTAATGGAGTGCGATTCATATAGTAAGGAGTCGTAATAACAGCACATTGTGGGTTTGGAGTTCCAAAAATATCAGAAAGCTCATTACCTATAAATGCTGTGGGTCGGTCTCTGTGCATACCAATATCTAAAAGTTTACACATATGGCGTCGGTTTTCAAAAAATGATAATCCTAGAGCTAGCATATCGGGATCTTTAAAAGACTCATATCTTAAGAGTTTTGATAATCCTGTTTGATATAAATCTTCCTCACTGAAATTACAATAACGGGTGAGATAACGTACTACGACTTCGTTATATAGAGTCATCCCTAGATCTTCTTCTTTTTGTGAAAGAATCTCGGTTGGGGATTGCTTACGGACATAACTTTGAAGAAAGGTTTCGATACGTTTTAAAGAAGCTGGATTTGATGTTTCTGATAGCCATAGGGTGTCTGTAAATACCTGACCGAATTCTGTGGATAGAATGACAACAGCGCGTTGTTCATCCACCAAAGAAAGTTGGATATTAGTTACGGAGTCATTTTCAAATCGCGGAGAGGAAAAACATGTAGGCAGTTGTAGCGCTTCTCCTAAGAGTTCTGATGCCTTTTGTAAATCTTTGACGATATTTTGGCTTTCTTCGGGCAATTGATTTAACAGATTTATTGTAGATTCGGGTAATTCTTCCTGAGAAAAGTCTGCGCAGTGGTCCACATAATAACGAAAAGCTAGATCCGTGGGGATCCTACCCCCGGAGATGTGATTCTTTTTTAGAAATCCTTCTGCCTCTAACTCCGAAAAATAATTACGAATAGTTGCCGTACTTAGATTGGAAGATTCATATTCCTTCAGAGTTTTTGACCCAACAGGCTGACCTGTTTTTAAATACAGTTCTGTTGTTGTTAAGAGTATGTAAAGAACCTTAGACTCTCGTTTTGAGATCCACGACCTGGACATGTCAGTTTTCCAATATAAGTAATCTATTCGCTGGTGACTATTATAGGAAAACGGTCTCCTGAGGTCAAGGTTATTTAGCACTCGATTCCAAAGAATGCTAATCTATCTCTAGGAAATGGGGGAGAAACCACGGGGTTTTGGAAAATAATTCTCACACCAGTTGAAAAAATCTTTTGGTTCTACGGAAAACTTTTCTTTGGATCGAGATTCTATTTCAAGTATCCCAGAGCTTTGGAAAGTTTTGCCTAGAATAAGCTTGTACGGAATTCCAATAAGATCGCTATCCTTTAATTTAAATCCAAGTCTTTCATTGCGATCATCTAATAGAGGAGCATAACCATAATTTTGGAGATCTTTATAGATTTTTTCAGCAGCTTCTTGAGATGCAGAGTCACCACCATTGTAAAGAATAGCGATATCAAAAGGAGCAATCGCTTTAGGCCAGACGATGCCACGATCATCGGCAAGTTGTTCTATACAAGCAGCTAAGGTTCTGCCAATGCCAATGCCATAGGTTCCCATCCAACAGGTTTGTTGTTCACCCTGTTCATTTTGGAAGCCTACTTCGAAACATTCTGTATAGCGTGTACCTAGATTAAAAATATGCGCAACTTCTACACCTTCAAAGATTTCATAGGGAGAATTGCCATTTGCTGGGCAAAGATCTCCCGCCTCAGCAAGAAGGAAATCCGCATATTCAGGTCGGGGAATATCTCGATCCCAGTTTACGTTTTTGTAATGTTTATCTTTAGTGTTCCCTGCACAGACAAAGTTTGTCATACAGCGTGTGGTTTCATCAGCATAAAATTCGATAGGACAGTTTAAAGGACCGATAAAGCCTTTTTCTGTGCCTAGATGTTTTTGAATTTCCTCATCTGAAGCTAGGATGCACTCATCAGCATTAAGTTTAGAGCGTATTTTAGTCAGATTGAGCTGACGATCTCCTCGGATGCCTATAGCAGCAAACTTGTCTTTTTCTCCATATGAGAGCTTAACCACTAGAGTTTTAATGATTTTATGAGGGGGAAGGGAGAAGAAGTCCTGGAGATTTTCTATTGTTCGTACATCAGGCGTGATTACTTCTTCTATAGGGAGATGTTCTTTATCATACGTATATTGTTGAGGTTGTGAAACCGCAGCTTCAATATTCGCACCGTAAGCACCACTCACACAAATAGTATCTTCTCCTAGGGAACAGAGAACATGGAATTCCTCGGATTTCCCCTTGCCAATCTTTCCTCCATCCGCCTCTACAATAACATATTTGATTTCCAATCTATCGAATATATTTTGATAGGCTTGTCTAAGCTTGGCGTATTGCTCATTCATCTGTTCCGGAGAATCTGAGAATGTATAGCTGTCCTCCATTAGGAATTCTCTAGCGCGCATCAATCCGAATCTTGGTCGGATTTCGTCTCGGAATTTTGTTGCGATTTGATACAGATGGATAGGCAATTGTTTTCTTCCTGATAGCCATTGAGAGACAAACATGGAAACGACTTCTTCATGAGTAGGAGCAAGGCAGAGTTCTTTATCCTCTCTATCCTTTAGAGTATAGAGCAGGCCTTCAGAGCGGAACGCTTCCCAACGCCCTGTCTTTTGCCAGAGTTCTGCAGGATGAAGAATGGGAAGCACAAGTTCTTGACCTCCAATGGCATTTAACTCTTCGCGAATAATATCCATCATCTTAAGAGCTACACGCCAAAATAATGGAGTATAGGTATAGATTCCTTTTGCCGTTTTGAAAATATATCCAGCTTTTTCTAGAAGCTCATAAGATAAAACAGCGGCTTCTTTATTTGCATTTTTAGAAGTTTTGTAAAAAAGCTGGGAAGTTTTCATAAGGTAGCAATCACAGATCTTTGATTTTTAACTAGTAGACACTGAAATAGATATTCTTTTTCTGTATCGAAATATAGAAGTCTTTACGAATCGATAAATCTTAACACAGCAGCTTTTCTTGATCAATTGCTAGTATTAACTACAAATGATTGTTTTTAGTTAATATTATTTACATTCCTCTTTTGTTTTTAAAAAATAAATATCCAATTAGATATAAATATAATTAGTTGAAAAGAAGATTTTTTTATTTTTTTATTCGGTAATCTTATGTCATCAGTAAGTGGAAGTTCTGGTCAAAATCCTAATCCTATTCCAGAGGATCCAAACGCCCATTTGGATAATGTGGATAATACAGATAGCTCTTCTCAAGATCAGGAAGGCGCAGCTGGTGGTGTTACTGAAACAGGATTGAGTGTTGAGGTTTTATCTGCTGGGGAGGTGGCGAACATAGATGCTGCAATTGCTGATATTCAAGATATAGCCAACTCGGTGATCGTTGTTGGGATGCCCTCTAGTTTATCCCCATTATCAGCGGAAGCGGCGGGTATCACCGAAGAAATTGTGAGTGATCTTCATAAAAAAGAAGAAGAACTTTTCGGTAAGGTTGATCTGTTTTCAGATGCTTTATTTGATGGCGTCGAAGAAACTAAGACTTTAGTTGATAACTTGAAAAGAAGGATTGAGGATTTTCAGAAGACGAAACTTGGTGCTGCAGGACAATCATCTAGAAAATCTATCCAAGATAGTGATCTCGAAGAACAATTTCTTGATTTGCGTCGTGGAGTGGCCTCGTTAAACGGTCGTATAAATGCATTGGAAAGTACAGCAGTGCGTCTGGTGTCTGCTTTGGGGGATACGCATCATGAGATAATGAGCATGTCTATGGAGGATTTAAAGACTGCTTTTGGAAGACGCTATGAGGAAATTATTTCAAACCTAAATCACATTGGATTGCGTTTAGGTGAGGAAGGTTGGAAAATTGACTCTAGAGGTGCTATTCCTAAAATATCTCAAGAGATTCAAAATGTGCGTCTTCTTTTAGAAGAGATGCATATTCCTACAGAGGAAGAGTTCATCCGATCAGCTACAGAATCACCGGAGGAAGCAGCAGCAACAGTTTCTTGCTGTCAAGCTTTTGTCAATAAGTTAAAGACATTATGGAATACCTTAGTACAGATGTTTCACACTCTGTATGACAAAATGCTATTTTTCTTATTCTGGATAGTGAAAAAGATTCGTAGCAAACTGCAGTTTCCTTCTGCAGATAAGAATGAGAAAAATCCTAGATTTGAAAATCCTTTTGCCTCTACATCAGGAACTACTTCGGAACGTCAAAATACAGCTTCGGTAAGAACTTCGGTTTCTGGAAGGGGAGATTTATCTGATGAGGATACGATACGTCGTCCTGAAGATAACACTATAGAAACTCAAGATGTTGATAATCAAGATGGGAAGGACAAGAAAGCCTCTGAGGATGATTCTTAAGATTATATAAGTAAAGAAAGCTTCTTACTGTCCGTTTGAGTGTTGTCTTTTTTAAAATGCTCTAGTATGTTCACTCTTGTTACTACGGATTGTTTAGGACACCTTTATTTATGAATATCAAAAGAAAACGCTCATTACCAGTGTGTTTGGGGATGATGTTTCTGCTAATTACGGGCTGTTGTCCCTTTGCAGATAGAAATACTTCCTGTTCTCCTAAAAAGTATCTTCCTATTGTAAGTCATCTTCTAGAACTTTGTGATTTGCCTGAGGTAGAGACCCCTGAGGAATTAGTAGAGGTAACAAAGCCTTTATTATTAACTCGGGAGCAGCGTATGGCTGCTGATTTTGATTCTTTGCCAATAAAGGACGATCATGCTTTTTATAATGATCTTTCTTTATTGAGAATGACGCAGGTAGTTCCTGCTTATGCAGCTACTTATGGAAGCGCTGTAGTCTTTGGTGGTACACTTGCGACCATTCGTCAGCGTTTAGATTTCCTCATTCGTGAATGGAATCGTGGTGTACGTTTTAAAAAGATTATTTTCCTATCAGGAAGAAGAGAGCGTTATGCCAAGGTTGAAAACCCTGATCAATTTTATGACAACCGTCATAATCCATTTCCTATAGAAGAAAATTGGAATCCTGGAGAGCACAAACTTCCTTCTTCGGAAGACGAAATCGCTAGGTTTGTTTGGATGCAGATGGTAGTTCCTACTGCGTGGAGAGATACTTCTGGCGGTGTTGATGTAGAATTTCTAGTTGCTGAACCTGCAGAGGGTCAAAAGTATGGAACGCGTCATGATACATTAAAAATTCTTCGTGCGTATCATGGAGATGGTTCTGAGCGCATTTTATTTGTAAGTAGCCAACCTTTTATCCATTTAGATCGTTCTCGGGTAACTAAGCATTTTGATAAGGAAAAATACGATATTTCTGGCCCTGGATTTGCGCAAGCAATTCTGAAGCACGATTGGGCTCCTAGAGTATGTCTACATTCTTTAGCGGCATGGGCAAGTGAAACTGATGGTTATCTTACAATATCCCAGGAGTAATCCTTGAATGAGGAATATTGGATTTTGGAGGTAAAAGTTACCCCAAAATCTAAAGAAAATAAAATCGTCGGATTTGAAGGTGAAGTATTGAAAATACGTGTCACCGAAGCTCCAGAAAAAGGAAAGGCTAACGAAGCAGTGATTGCTTTGTTAGCCAAAACTTTATCTCTTCCTAAACGTGATGTTACGTTGATTTCAGGGGAGACCTCCAGGAAAAAGCGACTTCTATTACCCAAGGCTACGGAGTCTATAGTCTCTAGTTGGCGAGAATGTAGATTTTAAGCTGGACTACAAGTTTTTTCAGCCTCTGGCTTATCACTTTTTACAGCGGCTTTCTTATCTCTATTATCTTTAAAGATAATAGAACGGAATTGCTTGCGTTCGGCTCTGTTGATTTTTAAACCTAGACGGCGGATAACATCTTCGTTGAATGTTGTTGTTTGTGGTAGCGGTTCAGCGATGATTTTACGTAATCCCTCGATATCTTGGTGTCTATTGAGTAAATGATACACCATTTGGGCTGCTTGTTTCCCAGATTTTTTAAAATCGACACCACAAGCAACGCATGCTCCTTCAGCTACTAAAGAAAAATCATCGGTAATTACGGGGATTTTTTCTTTAAGGATATCTTCGATAAATGTCGTTCTTTGTTTATGTGCTAAAGAGGAAAAAGGAATAAAGATAGCAGAAGGATGTTTGTCGATAGCCTGTTGGATACGTGTTTTAAAATTTGCAGGTGTTACAGTAATTTCTGTAACAGCGATTCCTGATGCATGGAGTTTCTTCTCAATTTCTTTTTGCAATGCTGAGGGAAAGGGTTCAGCAGGTTTTATATAGATTAAAGATTCGGCATTTGTTCTTACTGCTTGTATAGCAAAACAGCATTGATTGATATCTAGAGTATCATTAACACCGTAGATATTTGTTTGCTTTTTAGGGAAAGTCAATGTTTCTCCTTCAGGAACGGCAGCATAGATAATCGGTTTTTTTGTTTCGATTTGGCTCATAATTTTTGTTGCTATAGAACCTAGGGTGACAATAGCTACAACATCTTGATCACTATGTAACGTGCGAGCGAGTTTCCTCGCTTTAACAACGCTATCTTCAGCGTTCACAACAAGAACTTCTGGAGAATTTTCTAATGTTTTTAAAACATCTATGCAGCTTTGACTACAATCTTCGAGTATTGAATGGGAAAAAGATAAGAATACAGCGACTTTAGGAGATCCTTGTTCTGGGTTTGGTGAAGAAACAACTACAGAAATAAAAGAACAGACAATAGAAAGAAAGAAAGTATATTGAGCAATTTTACGAAGAATCATAGTGACAACACCATTCTATCATATACAGATGTTAGAGTTAACCGTTGGCAAGCTGCAACAATATCTTCTGTTTTTCCTAAAGAAGAAAAGCGAACAAAACCTTTTCCGCACGCGCCAAATCCTTTACCAGGAGTGATGGCAATATGATACTGGTGTAAGAAAAAGTCAAAAAAATCTTCGTCAGGAATAATATCGGGGACTTCAACCCAAAGGTAGGGAGCGTGCTCGCCACCGTATACAGAAAATTCAGCTTTTTTTAGAGCCTCGCGCAAAAGTGAACTATTATGGCGATAATGCGCGATAGTTTCTAAATTTGGAAATAAAGAAACTCCGGCAACTGCGGCTTCTTGAACAGGTAAAGAAGCTCCATTGAATGTTGTATATAGGAAACGTTCCCAATCACGAATTACAGAAAGACCATCGCTGTATTGAAGATCTTTGGGGACTACATTCCATCCTAAACGTACTCCTGAAAATCCTAAAGACTTAGAGAAAGAATTAATTTCTATAGCACAAGAGCGTGCTTCAGGAATTTCAAAGATACTTTTTGGTAGGGAGGGATCAGAGATAAATGCGCTGTAGGCAGCATCAAATAGAATTATACTTCTATTAGAGTTAGCATAGGCAATAAGTTCTTTCAGTTGCTCTTTAGTTAATACAGTGCCTGTAGGATTGTTAGGAGAACATAAACAGAAAATATCTATGACTTCTTCTTGAGGAATCACAGGAAAGAAATTAGTTGCTTTTGTACAGGGAAGTTTAACAATCTTTTTAGCTCCTGCAAGAAGTGCTGTATCTATATATGCAGGATAGGAAGGGTCTTGGATGGCTACAGTTTTCTCAGGACCGAATAGGGATAGTAGACGGAAAATATCCATTTTTGCTCCGTCTGAGATAAAAATCTCTTCGGGAGAAATTTTCCCGTTATAGAAAACCTCAGAGAGTTTCTCTCTTAAAGCTGGCAGGCCTAACTCAGGACCATAACCGCGGTAGGTTTTCGGATTCCCTAATTTCTGTACAGATTTTGTAAAGATATCAATGACTGACGTATGTAGTGGTTGAGTGGTATCCCCTATAGATAGATCGATAATAGAAGCTTCTGGAAATTCTTCACGAAAAGTACGGATTTTTTGACGAATACCAGAGAAAAGATAGTTGGTTTCTAATTGTGAAAAGTTACTATTTCTTCGCATCGCGTTTTTTCGTTATCTGTGGTATATGTCAGACATCTTAAAAAAGGCTCTGCTTTTTTCATATACCTTTCTGTTTTTTCTAAAACAAACGTTCTTCGTTATCTAAGATCCACTAGAGAAATGTAAGTCGTTCCCTCTGAAAAATCATTAAGATTCCTTAATTTATTATTAAATACATTGTTTTTAGCATTTTAATTGGTTCTTATTTTCAAAATAAGTTTTATAATTTAATTAAATATTAAAAAGATTTTTTTAGGTTTAATTATGAATCCAATTAACCCTTACGGAAGTTCTGCTGCAGGACCATCTCGTGGCCCCGAAGATAATAAAGACGATCCTCTTCGTGGCGTAGGGGGAGGTTCAAGATTCACAAGAAGAGGTGCGATTCGTGGACAAAAAGGTGTGCGAGGTGCTTCGGGATATCTCGAATCTAGAATAGGCAGAACGGGTGGGAAGAAAGCTCATGAAGCTGCTGCTAAGGTGTTAGGATTGGGTCAGAAAATTAAAGAAACTGGGGAAAGAGCGGGATCTGCCGTAGGGGGTGCCGTAAGTGGAGCTGGAAGAAAAATAGCTGCCACTGCAAGGCAAGTAAAGAGCAAGATTCAAGAAAAGCTTGGTGGTAAAAAGGAGAAGAAAACTCCAGAACAAATAAAAATGAGAAATCTTGCTAAAGAAGCAAAAGCTAGGGTTGGGAAACTAGTTCCTGGAGGTAAGAGAAAGCAAGATATGTATACGCCTGAGCCTTTGGGCAAACCTTTCAAAATTCCTAGACCTGAAGTTAAAATAGATGAAGGTTCATCTAGTTTTAGCCCAGATTTGGGTGCTATAAAAGGGAATAAGAAACCAGTAGCAATCCCTAGAGCTAAAGTACCAATTGGAAAATCTAGTCCTTCTAAAGCTGAGGGAACAAGGAAATCCGCACGTTTACAACAAAAGGCAAAAACAGATGGTAAAAATGAGGGGTATAAGTTTAGCCCGGATTTAACCAAAGTGAGTTCTGAAAAGTTTATATTCCCCAAAGCTAAGGCTTCCGGTGGAGATGCTCCTAAAGCCGAGGGAACAAGAAAATCTGAGCGCATACGAGAGCAGAAAAGTAAGGGGATTCTTAAACAATCTGGAGGGCCTAAAACAGGTGGTAAGGGTGGAATCCGCTGGGCAGATCAAGAAGGCAAGCCTCTTGAACAATAGACGCTCTGACGTTTGATTAGATTTTCGTTTTGTAGAAAAGCTGCATCTTAAAAATATTGGGATGTGGCTTTTTTTATATAAAAATCCCACCCAGTTAACTGGAGTAACTGGATGGGAAAGGGAAAGTTTTCTTTTTTTTCGTGATGCTAAATTTACGTTTAGAATCACAAGCTTAGGAGTGATAGAGGAGTCACAGGCGGGCTGTTCCTGTGATTTAAGTATTCCAAACTCGTTCTTTTCCTTATAAATATTCTTATATTTTTGTCGTGCTGTTTTTTAACTTTAATTAATTTAATTCCTCTTTGTTAAAAGAATTATTTTTGTGTTTATCTTCTTCATAAGAGAAGTTTTAGCTCTCAAAATATGCAGCTTTTGTTTCTTTTGTCTTATTTTTTCTTGTTCTTGCCGAGTCTTTGGTTATGAGTTACATATTCCTTTCAGGATATTTTTGAGATCGATTTGATAAGATAGATTTTTTTGAATCTACGTTCGATTGTTGCTAAATAAATCAGCTCTTTCTATAGATTGTGGATACCATGGGAAGACTGTTACGTTATAGCTGCTGTTTATGCAGCGTAGTATTTATTTGCTATTTTTCATCTTGTTTAACTACTGTAGCTCAAGAAGCTGCACGTTGTCCTGATTGTGAGAGTTTTAGAAAAGCTGTTACTCGCTCAGATCAGTTACCAGAAAATATCCAAGAATCTGGAAATGGCTGTTATCTTACGGGGTATGTACAAGCTCTCGTAGATATGCATTTTTTAGATAGCTGTACTCAGGTAGTTGTTGAAGATAACGTTGCTTATGTATTTTCCCTTCCTGTGGATACAGTCCTTTCCAATGCGATTGTAGATTTCATTAAAGATTTACCCTGCATCACTGCTGTCGAGATTTGTGATAGTTCATATCAAGAATGTTACAATCGTTATAGAGAGGGTTGTCCTGTATTGCCAAAGCAGAAAGCTTTAGGAACGGAGATTGTCTGTGGTAAAGAGGGCGTGTGGTTGCCGCAAAATACTATACTTTTCGCTCCGTTAATTGCTGATCCCCGTCAGGTAACAAATAGCGCCGGAATTCGTTTTAACGAGAAGGTCATCGGAAATCGCGTGGGTTCTGCTATTTTTGGTGGGGATTTTATTCTCCTACGTCTTTTCGATATTTCTAGATTTCATGGGGATTTAGATATTGGTCTTCAAGGTGGTGTCTTTTCTGTTTTTGATTTAGATCATCCTGATTCGTGCATGGTAAACTCTGACTTTTTCGTCGCGGGTCTACTAGGATTTGCTGTAGATAAATGGAGTTTCCGTTTGCGCCTTTGGCATCTTTCCTCACATTTAGGGGACGAGTTTCTTTTGGCTCATCCGAATTTTCCAAGATTTAATCTTAGTGATGAGGGAATCGATTTCTTTGCTTCTTTACGCTATAATGCGCAGCTGCGTCTTTATGGAGGTCTAGGCTATATTATCAGTCGAGATCTGACATTTCCTGAGCGCCCTTTATACATAGAGGCAGGAGCAGAATTACGTCCTTTTGGATTGCGAGAAGGAAATTTACACGCACAACCTATTTTTGCTATGCACTTTCGTTTTTGGGAAGAGCAGCGTTTTGGTATAGATCAAACCTATATTTTAGGTATGGAATGGTCAAAATTTCGTGATGTAGGCAGGAAAATCCGTGCGTTTGTTGAGTACCACCAGGGATTTTCTAAAGAAGGTCAATTTGTGCGAGAGCCGTGTAATTACTACGGCTTTCGCTTAACCTACGGCTTCTAAATCACACCTCTAAGAATCCATCAGGATAGGGAGGGTATTCCGGTCCTATAGGTAATGTATTATTGAGATATCTTCTGAAAATCTCGATTCCCGCCTGAGGAGTAGAAATACAGAATATGCAATTACTTACCCATTCTGAACCGCGATTTGTTCCTGCTTTGCAGTTGCTTTGATATGCAGGGGTAACCTTTTCTCTCCAATAGGATGCCGGCCCGATTAGGAATATAGGAACAGGAGGTTTCTTTCCTGTTTTTATACTGATGAGTTCAAGAGAAAATTCAAAGTCTGTTCCCATGCCTCCGGTAACAAATAGAGCAAGGTCTACATGAAAGTGTTCTTGACGTTGGATTAAAGAAGAGAGCCGGTAGGTCATTTTTGCTTGTGTATAAGGATTTGCAGCTTGGTGTGCTCCTGGAGATTGCTCAAAATCTACAGTATTACCACAAGAGAGAAGATTTAGTTCTGTAGCGACTTCATTCCCTATGGCCATAGCTCCTGGGCCGCCTCCCGTCATAATTGCTAAGGGAGTTTTTGGAGGGAATCCAGGAATAGGCAGAGCCTGGGTAAGATCGTGTATTCCTTTTAAAAATGCACGGAGATCTTCTTTATAACCTTCTGAAACGATACAAGAGCCATGAATACCAATAAAATAGGCAGAACGAAACTCTTGAACACGTTGAGTAGGAACAAACATTCCTGAATCTTTCCCACCACGTTTTACATATTGTAAAACGCGTTTAGAGACTTTATCTACCCAGAATGTAGAGATCCCTGCAAAGTATAAGTCCATAAGTAATGAACGGTCATGTTCAGAGAAATATTCTCCATAGGTATAGGAGGGTATTTGGAAATAGATTTGCTTTAGATAATAATTTACATGGTAAGAAAGTAACATACCTTTGAGACAGGCAGAAGGAAAGTATCTGGAGAAAAGTACTCCTTGACTTGTGATGTGTCCTGTTTCCATAGCTTGGAGGAAAGGAAAGCAGGGTTGTTCTTCTATGTATTCTTGCAGATTTGTAGGATAGGGTTCTGTTTTATCATACAAGGATTTCGCAGAACCGACTAACCAAGAATTTTGTGATAGTTCTGAAATTTCACTACCTTTAGAGATGAAGGTTGCGGCTTTTTCTTGGGTGCCTGGTGTAGTTTCAAAAATGTCAAAAATACATGGTTCAGATTCTAGAGAGGATTTTAGTAGATCACGATAACAGAAAAAAGAGTGTTCTTTATAGGGCTCAATAGTGAAAAATTCTAAAGGAATTGTTTCTACAGGGACAGAACTTGTTCCATAAAACTCGTAAATATCTCCAGACTCTTGTGTCGTGGGTTCTAAAATATTTGCTGCAGTATGTTTTACTCCTTCAGGAAGAAGAGAGTCTACAACGCGAGCAAACACCGTGCGAATATGCAACGGTTCAGTTTTTATAAGTAGTATACGGTCACGCAGGGGTAATTTTTCACGATCCACTTTATGTTGGTACAGAGAAAGGAAATTTCTTATTCTCATATTGGGTTGACCTAATGCTTTTCCTATTAGAGGTAGTAGGCCGTAAATTTTATGATCATAGTGAATCACTCCAGGAAGGGTAGGAAGAGAGACGACAAGACGATCATCGATAACGTCTAAAGAAATTAGGTGTTCTAATTTTTTGCCAAAACATAATAAAGGCATGCCTGATTTATCCGTATGTTTCAGCATTCTCTCTAGGTATTGTGGAGAGCGCACTAGTCTACGATCATCAGAAGAAAATAATTTCGCAATGTAATCTCCAGGTTCTAATAGGGTAAGCATAACGGAGGCTACGGGATCGTGACTGCTAATTTGTAGTAATAGACGGGCTCGGGAGCATTCTTTACTGAGCTCAGCTTCTTTGATCTTGGCATCTACGCCTAACTGTGCCAGTGAGCTTTTTAGATTGAGATGTAAGCAGTGCTGAGGTAAATGAAAACCCAAGAAGTACTCGGGGATATTTAGTATTTCTATTTCTCCTTCATAGACATTCGGCGAAAGCATGCGCAAAGGAGAGGTTAGATACCCATCAGGAGAAGTCGCATCATGGTTCCTGTGGAATAAATTATACATGTATCCTCCAAAAAAATCGGCTTTTCTAGCTCGAAGGTTTTGTTTTAGATGAAAAAGATTTTTAAGAAAACGGAAAGAAACGTCTTTGCGATTGAGAATTATTTTTCTCTGGATACAATGGAGGGTTTTTAAAAAGGATGGAAAATATGCGAATTCCAAGAAGCGTTGGTACACACGACGGTTCTTTTCATGCTGATGAGGTCACAGCGTGTGCATTGCTTATTTTGTTTGATCTTGTTGATGAAGGGAAGATCATCCGTACGCGAAATCCTGAGAAACTCGCAGAATGTGAATATGTGTGTGATGTTGGCGGAATTTATTCTGTAGATCAGAAAAGATTTGATCATCACCAAGTATCCTATGAAGGATCTTGGAGTAGCGCAGGCATGATATTAGATTATCTTAAAGAGCAAAGGCTTATCGATTTAGAAGAATATCATTTTCTAAATCAAACCTTGATTCATGGTGTTGATGAACAAGATAACGGAAGATTCTTTTCAAAAGAAGGCTTCTGTTCTTTTTCCGATATTATTAAAATATATAATCCTGAAGAAGGCAGGAATTCTTCAGATGCAGATTTCTTCTTCGCATTAAAATTTGCTATAGATTTACTGAAGCGCTTGAGAAATAAATTCCGTTACGATCGCATGTGTAGAGATGTTGTCAGATCTGCTATGGAAAAAGATGAATTCTGTTTATTTTTTGATCGTCCTTTAGCGTGGCAGGAGAATTTCTTTTTTTTAGGCGGAGAACAACATCCCGCAGCATTTGTGTGTTTCCCAGCCTGCGATCAATGGATTCTTAGGGGAATCCCTCCAACCTTAGATAGACGGATGGAAGTTCGTGTACCATTCCCAGAAAGCTGGGCAGGGCTTCTTGGTAGGGATCTTGAAAAGGTAAGTGGTATTCCTGGAGCAATTTTTTGTCATAAGGGTCTATTTTTATCTGTTTGGGATAACAAGGAACATTGTCAACGCGCCCTGCAATTGGTACTAGAAAATCGAGGATTAGTATGACCATTTTTGAAAAAATTATCGAAGGCTCAATAGAGTGCGAAAAAGTTTTTGAAAATGAGAATTTTATAGCTATTAAAGATCGTTTTCCCCAGGCTGCTGTTCACTTATTAATCATTCCTAAGAAGCACATCGAAAGAGTGCAAGATATGCAAGAGGAGGATCTTCCCTTGCTTGCTGAGGCGGGGAAGATTATTCAGCAATTAGCAGAAGCTTTTGGTATTGCTGATGGATATCGTGTCGTGATCAATAATGGTATCGAAGGGGGGCAGAGCGTATTCCATTTACATATTCATCTTTTAGGTGGAAGCTCTTTAGGGGCTATTGCTTAATTTTCCTCTGTTTATTTACACATGTGGCAGAAGGATCGCAGTCTTTACGCCAACATTTGCTCATTCATGATTTTCCTGAAGCTATCAAGGAAGCTAAGATTCTTTTGTCTTCTTGCGAGTGCACGCTTCCCGAAATACGTCTTGCTTTGAAAGCCTTCGCACAAGGGAAGGATTATGCAACTTGGAGCCAAGAATTTAATAAGTGTTGTCAACACTATCCACAGCTTGCTAAAGATCGCGATACGTTAGAAGATTTCGCTCAACAGATTCTCTGTGATGGCATCTCACATCCTTCGATGACAGTTCGTGCTGTCAGTATTCTTGCTATAGGGCTCGCTAGAGACTTTCGTTTAGTTCCCTTGGTATTATCTAGTCTTTCTGATGATAGTGTTGTGGTGCGCACATTAGCTTTGCAGGTCGTCTTGCAATATGGAACACAGAGTTTAAAAGATGCTGTTTATAAGATTGCTCGTCATGATGAATCCATGCAGGTGCGGATAACGGCATATCAGATTGCTGCAATGTTAGACATTGAGGAGTTGTTGCCCTATCTTCAAGAACGAGCAAATAATAAGCTTATTGATGGTGAGGAGCGTCGGGAAGCGTGGAAAGCATCTTTGATGCTTACCCCGCAACTGCTCACAGGATCTAAAGTAAAAGAAGATATGGACCAAGCACTATTTGCCTGTGAGCTTTTGCGTCACGAAGGAGATGGAAAAGATGAAGATGTCCTCTTAGATTTGTTATCTATTCAGTATCCTGAAATACAGGAAACAGCACTGCGTGCGGCTTTAGCTTGTGGGCGTAGGGTAAGCTGCGAATCAAGGAAAATTGCTGACCAAGTGCGCCATATTGCGCAAACTTCGCCATTTCCTAAAGTTCGTTTGCAAGCAGCAGCAATATTGTACCTTCAGGGAGATCCTTTAGGAGAGGAACTTTTAGTTAAAGGTTTGCAATCTCCTTTTGTTTCTATTTGTGAAGCAGCTTCTGCTGCGGTGTGTTCCTTAGGGATACGCGGAAAAGATCTTGCTAATAACTACCTGCATATTGTCACCTCTAGAAAAGCAGCAGCAAATCTTGCGATTTTACTTCTTGTTAGCCGTACAAATATAGAAAAGGCAGGAGATGTCATTGCTGATTTTATCTGTGATCCTGAAATGTGCTGGGCTATAGAACAATTTCTTTGGGATTCACAATGGAATCCTAAAAGCGCTGCTCTCCCTCTATATTTTGATATGGTAAAGAGGGAAATTAGTAGAAAGCTGATACGTTTATTGGCGGTGGCAAAATATAGTAATGTAAAGAAAGTTACAGAAGATTTTCTTTCCAACCGTCAGCAGCAAGGATGGAGTTTTTTTTCAGGAGTATTTTGGGAAGAAGGAGATGAACAATCTGCACAAGTATGGACAGCAGATAAGAGTTTTTCTTCTAAATTAGAGTCCACATTAGCTGCATTATGTCAGAAAAAAAATAACGAGTCGTTATATAAAGCCAAGGGTCTTTATCCTAAAAGTCGATGGCAAGATAAACTCGCTATTTTAGAAGGTATAGCGTTTTCTGAGAACACAGAAGCTGTGGATTTTCTTCTAGAATGCTGTTATCATGAAACCCCTTCGCTACGCAGCGCGGCGGCAGGGGCTTTATTTGCTTTATTTAAGTAGATCTGTTTCCGTCAGCTTGACTAGATTATCCAAAGGATTAGAAGGATCGCTAGCTACAGTATCTAGATTTTCTTTATACTTTTGTAACTCTTCAATCAATGAAGATAGAGCACTATCGCACTCTTCTTTAGAAAATAAAGATTTACACTGTTTTTCTAGAGCTTCTAAAAAACCATCTACAAGATGAATAATATTATAAATAAATTTTTTTAAATAAATTCCAGAATTCTTTTTAATGTTTTTATTCTTCATAAATTAATTTTAATTTGTTTCTTTCTTCTTTTATTTAAAATAATAAAGATTTTTTTCTATATTTTTTAATATACAAAGAGAATCTATAAGTTTTTATAGATTTTTAAGAGTAATTGTTTTACATTTATATGAAAGTCTAAAGCGCTAGGATTTTTAGATATGCAAACATCGTCTTTTTCTTTGAAAATGCTTCGCGCTTCTTTATTTTCTTTAAGCTTTCGGTATTCCGGTCGCTATCTCCATCGAATCTAAACTGTTTTTTAAAGTAATTTTTTTGCTGAAGATTTGTATTGTTTCTGTCCTATTTTGACAGTTGCTCTTCGGCCTATTTATTTTTTACAGTTGAGAGTTTCGAAATGAATTTTGGATTATTTTTAGGTTGTTTGCTTGGAGTTCAAGCTTTTTGTTTATTTGTAGGTCGTAGAGGTAGTTCTACGGTTCAAGATCGTGAGGGATATTTCCTAGCAGGAAGAAGTTTAAAAACGTTTTCATTAACAATGACATTTATTGCTACCCAAATTGGTGGCGGAGTTTTATTGGGTGCTGCTGAAGAAGCTGCGCGTTATGGTTACATGGTGATCTTGTACCCTTTAGGAGTGGCTTTAGGATTAATACTACTTGGTGTTGGTCCCGGAAGGAAATTGGCTTCAGGATCTATTGTCACTGTTGTGACACTTTTTGAAAGTGTTTATAAGTCAAAAAAGCTACGCACAATAGCCTTTCTTCTTTCGGCACTATCCTTATTTTTTATTCTTGTGGCACAGATTGTTGCTTTAGATAAACTGTTCAGTGTTTTTACTTATGGTAAGTATCTAACAGCTATTTTTTGGATTACATTAGTGTTTTACACATCCACAGGAGGATTTCGAGGAGTAGTAAGAACAGATATCATTCAAGCAATTTTCCTTCTTATTGCTGTGATTACTTGCGCTATTTCTGTTTGGTATGGCTCTTCTGAGTTTACCCCCATACTTTCTAACTCTACATTCGAGCCTTTACCAACGAGTAAGCTTCCAGGATGGATTTTCATGCCCATGGTATTCATGATTGTTGAACAAGATATGGCACAACGTTGTGTAGCAGCATCATCACCACGACGTTTGCAATGGGCAGCAATATTTGCAGGGATTGTAATTCTTTTATTCAACTTTATCCCTTTATTTTTAGGATCTTTAGGAGCAAGACTTGGTATTGCTCAGGGTTGCGTGCTTATTGATACTGTAGCCTATATTAGTGGTCCATCACTAGCAGCTGTTATGGCAGCTGCAATTGGTGTAGCAATACTTTCTACAGCAGATTCATTGATCAGTGCTGTTGCACAGCTTGTCAGTGAAGAGGTCCCTAAGATATCTTCGATAAACTATCGTTATTTAATTTGTGTTATTGCTGTGTTAGCGCCTCTTACCGCTATGGGCTTTAGTAATATCGTAGATTTGCTGATATTAAGTTATAGCCTTTCAGTATGTTGTCTTTCCGTCCCGATAGGTGCAGCCCTTCTCACACGTTATCAAGCTAGTTCTGCAGCAGCTTGGGCAGCGGTTCTTATAGGCGGAGGCGTATATAGTTGTGGATATTTCATCACCATCCCTTTCTCTAGAGATTTGATTTCCTGGTTATGTTCATTGCTAGCATTTGTCTTTGTTGAAATTTTCTATGTATATAGTAGAAAGCTTTCGGAGGGGAAAGCTTAGTCTTTTTCTAGATAGATCTTAATTTGATCTTGCGAATAAGAATATTCTCTGAGTTCACCTTCTTGTTTTTCAACAAGAAGGTGAGTTTCATTAATTAGGTTATCTTACATCAGAATTCGGGAGTTGTTTTAAGCTAGAAAGAAGATCTATAAGAGAGGATAAGAAGGCTTGGAACAAAGGTTCATCGGGATGGTCGGGGATGCCTCTGAGTAATTTTCTACAATAGTAAATCAGCCAGTATAAAGCGTAAAATAGACATTGTAAAAGATAGAGTTTGCATGTTTGTGTTACCATATACCTCCATGAAGAAAATACTCTTATTTCTTCATTGTTGTTTGGCAATCAATAGTTAAAACAAACAAAATTTTTCAATTCAATTATTTAAAAATCTAAATTTTTCTTTTAAAATAGATTTAATATTATCGATTTCAATTTAAATTGTTTTTAAAAATTAATTCTATTTAATTATAAGCAGGGCTAGGTTAGGTAGATCTTTTCTAAAGATTGAATAGGGGATGAGAGGATTTTTTTTAATTCTCAATATTTTGGTACATAGTATCAGCGTATTCTTCTCTTATAGAGGAGAATAGAGCCGTAAGTTCTTTGGGAGTGATATGCTGTTTCCCATCACAAAGAGCTTTTTCTGGACATTCATGCATTTCTATCATTAATCCATTAGCACCCACAGCCATAGCAGCTTTTGCAAGAGGCACTACTAATGAGTGTTTTCCTGCAGCGTGAGAGGGATCAACAATTACTGGAAGAGGACAAATCTCTTTAAGTAGGGCAACGGTATTGAGATCTAGTGTGTAACGTGTGGACATTTCAAAAGTACGTATACCGCGCTCACAAAGAATTACTCCGGGACATGTCGGAGAGTTGAGGAGATATTCAGCTGAGGATAGCCATTCTTCTATGGTTGCAGAGGGGTGACGTTTGAGGATAATTGGGCGGTGACTTTGGCTAGCTTCTTGAAGTAAAACAAAATTTTGCATATTCCTTGCCCCTATACGAAGAATATCCACATTTTCTGCTGTGATCTCTATATCTCGGACGTCTAAAACTTCCGTTTCTGTGAGTAATCCATGAATACGCTGAGCTTCTTTATGCCAGATAACTCTTTCTTTTTCCCACCCTTGGAAGGTGTAAGGGCTCGTTCTAGGTTTCCTTATTGATCCTCGCAATACGGTAGCACCCGCTGCCTTAGCAGTAAGGCCTATGGCTACTGTGTGTTCATAACTTTCTAGTGTGCATGGACCTGCAATGAGGAGAGGGTTGCCCTCCCCTACGGATATTTCCGAAGATAGGGGAAGAATGGTATTTGGATCTTTAGGGGATCGTTTTAGTGTGTGAGGTAGAGGATAGGTGGTCGTAAGAATAAGAAAGCTTCCCTTAATTTATGATTGATTCTATGGATTTCCAGTATTTCCTACTCTTGTAGTATCGTTAGGATCTTTTGGTAATAAACAGTTGTAATGGTTGTCAGCACGCAGAACAAAAATCTGTGCTTGTTGTTCTGGGGTGAGGCCTCCCTGGAAGAACCCGTAGCTATTTGCCAGCGGTGTCAATTGGCGTACAGTTTGTGTTAAACTTCCATCTGCTAAATATTGACAGAGTGCTAGAGAGCCTAAAGCGGAAGAAATAGCCGAAATATGCTCATCTTCTGCTTGGGTATTTACTGAGTTAAACATACGCATAAGATCTCGAAGGTCCATATTGCTCAGGTCATGGATGAAGGATTGAGATGCTTCTGGGTATGCATTTCCTCGGCGTACTAACGAAAATAGGAAGGCTCTTTGCAAATTATTATAGGTGGTTATTTTCTCAAAGTTTGCCCAGAACAATACAACCCAGCGATCAAAGTTGTCCACAATACTCGTTTTAATTCGGGTTGTTTGCTCAGTAATATAAGCAGTTAATCTGGTTGTCAATTCTGTATTATTATCTAAAATCTGAGGATGTGTATTCAAGAAGCTATAGAGTAAGATGTCCGAACTAAGTGTTTGACTGAACGGTCTGTTAGCATTTTGAGGAGTGGTTTTATGCCCTACTATATCTAGATGCTGAATAAAGTTTTCCCATAGCTCAGGATAGTTTGTCTGTACATCTTGAAGTAAGGCGGAGGTTTTTGCTGGATTCCCCAAATCCATAGTTTGGAAGAAATCGTTTCTCATGCTTTGGCAAAGAGAAAGAGCTGTAGGGTCTCTAACTAGGAAAGATAGAGTTGCTTCAATAGTTTGAGTATTAACGTCATTTCCAAATACAGGACCAGACCAGCAGAAGGTTCCGAAAATACTTCCTCCTGTAGATAAAACGCGATGAGAATTCGTATTCTTTCGCAACGCTTGTTGTAGATGCGGGTGATAAAGCAACATAATTTGCTTTGCAGCATTTTCTGTAGCTTGATTTTGAAGTAAGGAAGGGTATTGCAATAGGAAGAAGAACATCTTTATTCCCTCTGCATATACCTTATCTTGAGAGTTTGCTGAAGCTTCTAGTTCTGATCCCGCAAATATTGGGGATGCGCTCATTTCAAGATATGATGTTCCTAAACTCTCACTTTGGTTAATGTAATCCAAAATAGTGTCTAAAGTAGTTCTTAACTGTGCTTCAGGAAGAGTTTGCGGCGTAACTTGCATTAATTTAGCAATGATTCTATAGGTGAAACCTAATTGTACAATGGTTCCTGAAGACTTGAATCCATCACAGAGAGCAAGGGCAGTCTCAATCAGACTTCCAGCCTGTTTCTGAGACCAGCAGGCTTGCAACTTTGCGTTAAGTGCTGCAGCTTTTTCTCCGTGCCATCCTAAAAATTCTGTTAGGGTTTGATTATCTCCCAAAAGGCTTGTAAATACGGTTTTCGCTTGTCTTAGGAAGTCAGAACATAGATTGTTATTTGCTGCACACGAAGGATGAGAAAGAAGGAAAGAAAAAAGAATTAGCTGTGTAGGTAGCTGAATGTCGGGTCTTGTTGCAGCAATAGCGCGAGAGAATTTCTGGTAGTGTCCTTGAATTTCTTGAGGGAAATTTTGTATTATGGGTGCAATATCTGCTTCAGTTAAATTTCCAGCAACTAAGACGGTAGACATGGTATCCATAAGCTTATTTAATGATGCTTGAAATTGCGCGGCTGTCTGCTGTTGTTCCTGGGGTAGTTGTTGAATATCTTGATCATTGAGTAGGAATTGCGATAGGAACTCTAAAGCAAGTTCTCCCTGTTTTGCAGCTTCTATAACCGGCAATGTATTGCCGCGGAAGATATGATTTAAAATAGGACTAGATGGTTCTACTTGGATAATCTTCCTTAAAGAATCCGCTAACAACTCTGGAGCTTCTGTCATCTGACTTAAGATTACAGCACGAACGTTTTCTTCTCCTCCCATACTTGTTATACGGTTTTCATCCATGGTGAAAAGAGCAAGATTTTTTAAATAAGAAATAGCCACGGGCGTATGCAAAGGAGAAAGAAGAATATGATCGTAAAGATCCTTGAAACTTTGATAGCCTTGGCATGAGTGAATAATTCGAGCCATTTGCTCGGATAACAAGCGGTTCCTTATTGATGATTGCGCAAAAGGTAGCCCTAAAATACGTTGAGCCTCGTTTTCGAATGCTTGAGGATTGGCAGATCGGTTTAAAGAACATATCCAGCCTATATAGAAAGAACGGTAGAAACAGTTCCCGTCTCCTGGGACATCGACAAGATAATAGTTGGCATCTAAGTGCTTTAATTGATTTAACAATAGATGAGCGACTTGGGTATTTTCAGCCTGAGGACTTGCTTGGTCTTCCTTTATAATGTCTGCCCAATTTTTCATTATATTTGCGAAGTTCGATTTAATGCGTTTAGGATATGTAGCTACGAATAGGGGGTTAAGAATTTGCGCTGGTGTGATAGTTAAACGCGCGCTATTCGGAGCTAACCCTTGTTCATTAAAATTAGCCATAGCTTCTAAGGATTTTCGGTCTACACCCGGAGGTAAGACCCCTAGCCTTTGCGTGCGATCTAAAATCTCGCTTAAAGTAGGCAACCCTTTTACCGGTCGGGGAGTTGTCGGCGCTGGTATTGTTGGAAGAGGGTCCGCGGGTGGAATCGTAGGAGGTGTTGTGTCTACCGGCTGTGGTATCGTTGGAGGCGTAGTGGGTTGAGTTGGTGCTTGTATTGCTGGAAGAGAGTCCGCTGGTGGAACTGTAGGAGGCTGCGTGGTATCTGTTGGCTGCAGTGTGGGAGGAAGATCCAGAGAAGCTTTCGTAATGGGTGCTGGAGCAGGTGGTGTTGTGTCTGCTGGCTGTGGTATCGTTGGAGGTGTAGCGGGTTGAGTTGGTGCTTGTATTGCTGGAAGAGAGTCCGCTGGTGGAACTGTAGGAGGCGTTGTCTCTACTGGTTGTGGAGGAGGTGTTGGCCCTCTCCTTGGAGAGGTAGGGGAGGCTCCCGGAGATTGTGTTGGGGATTGCTGTGGTTGCACAGGAATAACGGGTGTAGTGATCTCTTCTATTGCATGGTGTGAGCAATAGTGAAAAAGCAAAAGAAGGCCTAAGGTAATAATATGCAGCAATACATAGGCTACCAGACGCAGGGCCCTGATACACAAAGGATCTTGTGGATTGGTTTGTAAATGATAAAGATTATTTCTTCCTGGAGGAGGGCAGGAAGGAGGAGTGGAGGATGGTGAGCTCATAATTGAATTTTTTTATATAACTACATACTTACTCGCTATCGATGTCAATTAATTTAAAAGCATATTCGAGTTTGATGATTTATTATTCTCTATGTAAAGTATAGCATATTTTTAGTTATTCTAGCATAGTTTTTATGAAACAGTTTACTTTTTGCCTCCGAGCCTTGTTTTGTGTATTTTGTTTACTCTTAGTGGGTTGCAGTTCTTCTACTGAGAGGGATAAAATTTGGATAGTAGGGACGAATGCAACCTACCCACCTTTTGAATTTATCGATGAAAACGGCAAGGTTGTGGGTTTTGATATGGATCTAGCCGAAGCTATTAGCAAAAGGCTAGATAAGCAATTGAAAGTCATGGAATTCTCTTTTGACGCATTAATCCTAAATTTGAAAAAACACCGTATAGATGCCATTTTAGCGGGAATGTCGATTACCAGATCGCGTCAAAAAGAAATTGCTATGATTCCTTATCATGGAGAGGGTGTTTGTGAGTTGACCATTGTGTCCAAACAACCCATAGGGAAAGAAGATGTTCTTCCACTATCTAGATATTCCTCAGTTGCCGTACAAACAGGAACTTTCCATGAAGACTACCTATTATCTTTACCTGGGGTTTGTGTGCGTTCTTTCGACAGTACTTTAGAAGTGCTGATGGAAGTTGGTTGTAAAAAATCTCCCGTAGCTGTTCTTGAACCTTCGGTTGCTCGTGTAGTATTGAAAGAGTTCCCTGACTTATATACGACAACTATAGATCTTCCTGAAGATTGGTGGGTTTTAGGTTGTGGCTTAGGAATTGCGAAAGATCGTCCTGAACACGTAAAGGAAGTCCAAAAGGTTTTGGATGAGCTACAAGCAGACGGAACCATTCGTGAGCTAGAAAAGAAATGGGGTTTGGATCAAAAAAACTTTTAACGTTTTTTGTTAAGAAGAATCTTCGGTTTAGAAGATTCTTCTTATCTATCTTTTAAATAGTAATTTTCTTTTTAAATTTATATTCTGATTTTTATTTCTTAAGTTTCTTATCTTATATAAAATTAATTCGTATATTTTTATAAACTCTTATAATTTGATCTTTTCTGTTCTTTTTGTTATTTTTTCTTCCTGATTATTTTAAGGGGCTGTGTATGTTTGGTTCCTTCCCGTGTTATCCTGGTTTCAAGGATAGCGCTCAGTATGCTAACACGCATTTTTACTGTTCTTCTTGTGAGAGTGTTGTGCAACCCAGTGAGGTTTCTGTCCTTGTCGTGGGTGGTGATGGTCATCCTAGTGGTGTGGCTCCTATTTTGCGGTGTAAAGAACATCCGATTAAGGGGACATATTCTTCAGGGCCTTTGACAACATTGTGGGGGTTGCATCCTAAAGATGCCGATGCTATTGCTGTTCGTGAGCAAATGCGCAATGTATGTTTTCGAGTGCGTAATCTAGATATCTGCTCTTTATTGAGTTTTCTTGGGGGAGGAGTGTTATTTCTCTCAGGAATTATTCTTGGTGTGATTGTTTCCTCCCCTGTAATCCCTGGTTTACATCATTGGTGTTTCCCAGCCATTTTATTAGGTGTTGGCTTAATCCTATGTTTAGTTGGAGCCATTCTTAATTATTTTTCACGGGCGCGTGTAAGGGAATGGCTAAGCCTTTCAAAAGATTATACAGAACGTTGTGAACTTGTTCATGTTCAAGATGGTACAGAAAAGTATGTTGTGCTTACAGATTTTCCCCCATCATGTCATTTGTTGGATCCTATATTAGCTAACAATTCTCTTCCTCCTCCAGCGATTCCTCTACCTATTTCTGAATCTGCTTCTTCTTTTTCTTAATTTTCTAGACAGCTACAATTTTATTTTTTGCCAATATGCTGAGGATTGTCTGTGGAGAAAGAGATTAAGGGAGATTTTTCATCAGGTAAATTAACCTTTTTAGGATCAGGAAATCCCGAAGGGATTCCCGTTGCCTTTTGTTCCTGTGAGATTTGTGCAGGAAAACAAGTACGACGCTTGCGTTCTTCAGTGCTTATTGAGTGGGCAGGGAAGAATTTTCTTATTGATGTTGGTCCAGATTTTCGACAACAGATGTTAGAAAATAACATTCAAAAACTCGATGGGGTACTCCTTACCCACCCTCATTACGATCATATTGGAGGTATTGACGATTTGCGTGTTTGGTATGTGGTGCATCAACGTTCCCTTCCTGTTGTCCTTTCCGCATACACTTATAAATATCTCTGTAAGTCTCGTGAGTATATTGTTTTCCCCCAAGGTGGCGATGCCACTCTTTCCGCTTCTTTAGATTTCACTATTTTAAATGAAGCCTATGGTGAGAATACATTTTTAGATCTTCCCTATACTTACGTTTCCTATTATCAGAAATCTTGTGAGGTTATGGGATACCGTTTTGGAAATCTCGCGTATCTTACCGATATGAATAGATATGATCAGGAAATTTTCAGTTATCTTTCTGGTGTAGAAACTTTAATTTTATCAGCTTCTCCTAGTCAGCCTCCTCCAGCTTTTTACGGACGTGGACATGCACATTTTACTATGAGTCAGGCGGAAGATTTTGCGTCTTATGTAGGAGCGAAGAAATTAATAATCACGCATATTAGTCATAATTTACAAAAAGAGCTCGCAGATTATTCTGATAAGGTGTGTGCTTATGATGGTATGGAAGTTTCCTGGTCTTTATAAGGATAGATAATGAAAAAAAAGCCTAAAGAAGAGAAAAAGAGTCGTGAGAGCGCTTTAGGATGGCGTTTTTCTCTTCCTAGAGAAGAGCAAGATCCTTCTCAAGCTTTAGCAGTTTCCTGTTATACAGGAAAAGCTGATCAAAAAAATGTCCAGGAACATAGTGATGAGTTAGTTTCTCTCGCTGAATCTTGTGATATCACAGTTTTAGATACGCATTCGTGGATTTTACGTATGCCTTCATCTTCAACATACTTAAATGAGGGTAAGCTTTTAGAAATAGAAGAGATTCTAAAGGAATTTCCTACTATTGGCACATTGATAATTGATGAAGAGATCACAGCTTCACAGCAGAGAAATCTGGAAAAACGTTTAGGTCTTGTTGTCTTAGATCGTACAGAGTTGATACTAGAGATCTTCGCTAGTCGTGCTTTTACAGCAGAAGCAGGACTTCAAGTAGAGTTAGCACGTGCGCGTTATCTTCTTCCTCGGTTAAAAAGAATGTGGGGTCACTTATCACGTCAAAAATCAGGAGGTAGTAGCGGCGGAGGGTTTGTTAAAGGAGAGGGAGAGAAACAAATCGAACTCGATAGAAGGATGATTCGTGAAAGAATTCACAAATTAACTTCCGATCTTAAAACCGTAGAAAAGCAAAGGAAAGAGCGTCGTAAGGCTAAGGAAAAACGCGGAATTCCTTCGTTTGCTTTGATTGGTTATACCAACTCTGGAAAGAGCACGTTATTGAATCTTTTAACATCTGCAGAAACCTATGCAGAAGACAAACTATTTGCTACTCTAGATCCTAAAACTCGTAGATGTATTCTTCCCAGCGGGCAGCGTGTTCTCGTTACAGATACAGTAGGATTTATCCGTAAATTACCCCACACTCTTGTTGCAGCATTTAAAAGCACTTTAGAAGCTGCTTTACATGAAGATGTTTTACTTCATGTTGTCGATGCTTCACATCCCCTAGCTTTTGAGCATATAGAAACAACGAAAGCAATATTACAAGAATTGGGAATTGATCATCCTAAAATTATTACAGTATTGAATAAGATCGATGAGCTTCCTGATGGTAAAGCATCCACGAAGCTTCGTTTATTATCCCCACGTGCTGTGTTAGTTTCTGCAAAAACAGGAGAAGGGATTCAAAATCTTCTTGAAGTAATGACAGATATTATTACCGAAGGATGCCCCGAAGTAACATTAAAATTTTCTTATAAAGACTATGGGAAATTTACCGAGCTTTATGATGCAGGATTAGTACTTTCACATCGTTGTAAAGATGATATTTTAATTGTAGAGAGTTATTTACCAAAAGAATTGGAGAAGAAGTACCAACCGTTTATTTCTCGTTCTTCTCAAAAGAAAAAAGAAGATTAGATTTTTCTAGGAAGTTTTTTACAGGCTAATAAGAAAAAGAGAATCTTTGATTAGTGAGTAAAAGTAGGGATACTTTAGAATACTGTTTTCTTATTTTTTTCAGATCTCACTAGAAACTTATGACAGTTGTAGAAGTAAAGGGAACGTTTAAGCTTGTTTGTTTAGGATGTCGTGTAAATCAATATGAAATTCAAAGTTATCGAGATCAGCTGAATTTCTTAGGCTATCGCGAAATTACCGATCCTGAGGTGCCTTGTGACCTATGTATTGTCAATACGTGTGCTGTTACAGGATCTGCAGAGAGTTCAGGACGTCATGCTGTACGTCAAGTTTGTAGACAGAATCCCGATGCTTTCTTAGTCGTTACAGGCTGTTTAGGAGAAGCTGATAAAGAATTTTTTAATTCTTTAGAAAGGCAATGCCTTCTTGTGTCCAATAAGGAAAAACATCAATTAATGGAGAAGATTTTCCCTTCTATTCAAGATCTTCCTGAGTTTCGTATTCGTAGTTTTGAGGGGAAATCTCGAGCTTTCATTAAAGTTCAGGATGGGTGCAATTCCTTTTGTTCGTATTGTATTATTCCTTATTTGCGTGGTAGATCACGTTCACGACCTATTCAGGAAATCCTTGAGGAGATTTCTGGATTAGTTTCTCAGGGGTACCGAGAAGTTGTAATTGCTGGAATTAACGTTGGTGATTATCAAGATGAGGGAAAGTCTTTAGCACATCTTATCCGTCAGGTAGACGAGATTGAAGGTATAGAAAGAATACGGATTTCTTCTATAGATCCCGAAGATGTTCAGGAAGATCTTAGAGATATTTTGCTTTCAGGAAGACATACATGCCATTCTTCGCATCTCGTTTTGCAATCGGGATCTAATGCGATTTTAAAACGCATGAATCGCAAATATTCAAGAAGTGATTTTTTAGATTGTGTAGATGCTTTACGTTCTGTGGATCCTAAATATGCTTTCACGACAGATGTCATTGTCGGCTTTCCGGGTGAGACAGATCAGGATTTTGAAGATACCCTACGGATTATTGAAGATGTGGGTTTTATCAAAGTACATATTTTCCCTTTCAGTCCTAGAGAACGAACAAAGGCTTACACGTTTTCTTCTCAACTACCCCAGTCTGTAATTAATGAAAGAAAGAAGCACCTTGCTCGTGTGGCAAAAGAAGTTGCCCATAAGGAGATGGCGCAGCGTATTGGAGAAACGCTTTCTGTACTTGTTGAAAGAATTGATGAGGGGATAGCCTACGGTCATTCTCCATATTTTGATATGGTAGGCTTTCCTGCAGATCGTAATGTAGCTGTGAATACGTTAATAGATGTATGTATAGATGCTGTCGAAGAAGATGTACTTAAAGGAAAACGTGTATGATTAAAATAACTCAGAGTTTTAAGCCTTATACGTTGATCCCAGGAACATTTATGCCTATTCCAGGATCTGAGCTTTATGCTCAGATATTCCCTACGTTATGGCGTGTATTTTCAGCTTCTCATGAACTTCTTAATGAAGGTTACGTAGACGCTCAGGGACCTTTAAAACGCTTTGCTGTTTTCCAAGATTTGCATCGTGGAGGTTTAACTGTTGCTTCTGAGCAGTATAAATACTACATTCTTCCTTCCGGGGAAAAGGTAGATTCTTTGAAAGGGCATCTACCCTGTGCAGATTCCGCAGAACCCCTACTTTCTTTAGGGGTATATAAACACGCAGATCTACATAAGATTCGCTATCGCAGGGATCTAAAAGAGGTTCTTCCTTTATTGCTACGACTTAGTTCTCTTACTCCCGCTTCTTCAAGAGGTGAGGAGTATTTAAAGAAGGGAAGTGGGATCTTATTCGTTGATGCTTATGAAAAGATTCAAGCAAGAAAGAAGATGGAGATCTATTCAGCATTATCTTCTTTATATCTCGCAGGGTTTTCTGAGAATCTTTTGCCCAGGGTATACGATACTGAATATCAGGGAATTCTTAATGAGCTTCCTGAAAAAACTATACGCGAGAATATTCCTTTTGCATTGCTTGTCTATAGCATGGCTATGCTGCGTGATCTCTTTATTTTTCGTGATCGAGAAATTGTAGAAATCCTTCCCTCCTTACCTCCAGAGTTTCCCTGTGGGAGGTTCGTCAATGTGTATCTTCAGGGAATAGGAAAGTTCTCTTTGGAGTGGAGTAAAAAGACAATCCGTCGTGTTTGTTTGTATGCTCAGGAAGCAACGCCTCTACTTTTAGGTTTCTCTCCAGAATTATCTCATTGTCGTTTACGACAATGGGAAAAGAAGCAGCTAGTAAATTCTTCTAAGATTTGCTTAGGAGAAAGTATGGAGATAAAAGCAGGAACTACGTATTTATGGGATTGTTTCCATAAGTAAGATAGTTTCCTGATGGTCGAGAGGATTTTAAATTCTGAAGATATTTCCTTATTAATTTCTGGCAGGCAAAGTAATCCTCATAAGTTTCTAGGGATTATTTCTGAAAGTTCTTCACAAGATAGAATCATTCTTTTTCGACCTGGAGCACATTCTGTAGCTGTGGAGCTTCAAGGAAATATCGAGCATGCTACACATCATCATTCAGGAATATTTTCTCTAGCTACTCCTAAGGGGACTCTCCCTCATGATTATCGTATTTATCATCAAAATGGCTTATTAGCTCACGATCCCTATGCTTTTTCTCCTTTATGGGGAGAGATGGACTCCTTTTTATTTCATCAGGGTACACACTATAAAATTTATGAGCATATGGGAGCTATTCCTTGTGATGTTCGAGGAATTTCAGGAGTGCTTTTCGTTGTATGGGCTCCCCATGCACAACGTGTTTCTGTAATTGGAGATTTTAACTATTGGAATGGTTTGGTTAATCCTTTACGTAAGGTTTCTAATTCTGGAGTTTGGGAATTATTTATTCCTGGTCTTGATGAAGGAACGCTGTATAAGTGGGAAATTATTAGTCCTTCCGGAGAAATTCTTATCAAAACTGATCCTTACGGGAAAGGTTTTGATATCCCTCCCCAAGTTACATCACGAGTTGTAAATAGCGATCGCTATACATGGCACGATACAGAATGGATGGAAAGCCGTAGCAATGCAAAGGACCAACCTTTAGCTATTTACGAGGTGCATGTGGGCTCTTGGCAATGGGATGATGGTAGACCTCTAGGTTATCGAGAACTAGCGAAGAGATTGGCCCAATATTGTAAAGAAATGCACTATACGCATGTTGAGCTATTGCCAATTACGGAGCATCCTTTAAATGAGTCTTGGGGTTATCAGGTAACGGGATACTATGCACCTACGTGGCGGTATGGATCTTTCCAAGATTTTCAATTTTTTGTGGACCATCTCCATAGTGAGGGTATTGGCGTAATTTTAGATTGGGTGCCAGGTCATTTTCCTACAGATTCTTTTGCTTTAGCTTCTTTCGATGGGGAAGCTCTTTATGAATCGGTAGATCATAAAGAACCCTTACATCCCCATTGGCATACTTATACTTTCGATTATCGCTGTAGTGAGGTTGTGAACTTCCTTTTAGGAAGTGCTTTGTTTTGGCTAGATAAAATGCATATCGACGGTTTACGTGTGGATGCTGTGACCTCGATGCTATATTTAGACTATGGGAGAAAAGAAGGTGAGTGGTCCCCAAATATTTATGGGGGAAAAGAAAATCTTGATGCTATTGAATTTATTAAACATTTTAACTCTGTAGTGCATAGAGAATTTCCTGGAGTGTTGACGTTTGCCGAAGAGTCTACAGATTTTCCTAAGGTTACAGAATCCGTAAATTCTGGAGGTTTAGGATTTGATTATAAATGGAATTTAGGATGGATGCACGATACGTTTCGCTATATCAAAGTGGATCCTTTATTCCGTTCTTATCATCATAATGATCTGACATTTAGTCTATGGTATGCCTTTAATGAAAGATACCTTCTGCCTCTCTCTCACGATGAAGTTGTTCACGGTAAGGGAAGCCTATTACAAAAAATCTCCGGAGATACTTGGACAAAATTTGCCCATATGCGTTTGTTGCTAAGCTATCAATTATGTCAGCCAGGGAAAAAACTCGTATTTATGGGAGGGGAATTTGCCCAATGGAGAGAGTGGTCTCCCGATAGCCCTCTAGATTGGCATTTATTAGACAATCCTTATCACGCATCTTTGCATAAATGTGTAGCCAAGATGAACGCTTTATACTGTGATCTTCCCTACTTTTGGAAAGGAGATGGTAAACAAGAGTCTTTCCTCTGGGTAGATTTTAAAGATACCGAAAATAATGTAATTTCTTATTACAGGTTTTCAGGAGAGGATCGTAGTAGTGCATTACTCTGCATTCACCATTTTAGCTCAGGATATTTTCCTTCCTATGTTTTACACTGCCAAGGCATTAAAACATGTAAGTTGCTCTTTAATAGTGATGATATAAGTTTTGGTGGCTCAGGAAAAGGCAATCGCTTGCCTATACTCTGTATAGATCATGACTTTCCTTGGGGAATCGCTATAGAGCTTCCCCCTCTAGCAACTTTAATTTTTCAAGTTGTCTTTTCAAAATAAGACGTTTTTATTTTTTAATTATATTTAAATAATTTTCATTGATTTTGTTGCGTTTTATTTAATTAATTGGTCAATGTTTGATATCTGAATTTGTGATTATAATTAATTAACAACGAATTTTATTTTTTGTTTTTTAATTTATGTCAGTTTCTAAAGTTCCAGGCGATGATCATAGACGTTCCGGGCTTATAAGAGCGGGAGCTTCCCCTCAAGTATCTCAGGGTAATACGGTAGGTGCACACCTACACCGTCCTATGCGTATTGAAAATACAGCTATGGATAAGAGGAGATTTTCTCATTCTGTAGGGTTGCTAGCGGGATTGATGGTCTTTGCCTTAGCTATGGTTATCGTTGTTGTGGCTTTGACATGTTTAGCTCCTGGAGTTCCTCAAGGTATTGTATTAGCGTTAGCTTTATCTGGGGTATCTCTAGGTGGCTTTGCAGTTATGAAAAACGTGGTTAATAAGGTTCGGGATCTTTTCGCTCCTAAAATGTCAGAGAGGCAGAGGTTAAAAAGTGCTGCAGGTGTAGGGCTTGGATTTACTGGATTAGGATTGGCTATGAAAGTAGGTGCGAGTTTCATTCCTGGAGGGTACGGAGGTGTCGTCGGGAACCTGGGAGGAGCTGCGTATTCTAAAGGCAGCCAGTCGGGATTCGCAAGTATCACGCATTACATATATGTAAAGTTTTCCCGTTCTGAAAAAGCTGCTTCTGGAGAGCCTTTATCGCGTATAGAGATTATGCAAGAGGCTAAGAAGCTACATCGCATCAGCTTAAGTCTTTTAGTAATAGGTACTGGTTTTGTGATTTTGGGGGTAGCCCTTGCTATCGTGGGTACTATTCTTTTGGGGGGAGCACCTGCTACAGCTTTGATTGTTCTCGCTCCTCCTTTTATTTCTATAGGAATAGGATTAATTCTTCAGACGTTATTGCATAGTAGCATTGGGAAATGGAAGAGCTTTTTAGAAGCGCAAAAAGGTCAGATGCTTTTTGCCGATACAGGGTTAAAAAACATTCGTAATGAAGATATAGCTGTAAAAGAGCTTGTTGAAGAGCCGTTAGAAGAGATTTCTAGGAAAGAGATTGAGATAGAAGAAGAGAAGGTTTCTACCGTTGAGAATCCTGAAGAGATTTTCGAAAATAAGAGAATTACCGCTGAGGAAGTGGATAAACGTTTATCTCTAACTCCCAGACAAAAGGTGATATTTGCTTTATCTGTATTGCTCGTCCTTGCGGGGTTGGCTGCTGTCGTTGCTGCAGGATTTGCAGGATTGCCTGCATTGCAAGTACTTCTTATTGCTGCTGTAGGTTCTTCGGTTGCTTCTACAGTATTGCCTATGGCCTCTTCAGGTTTGGTTTATAATGTATTTCAATGTAAGTCCCGATTAAGCATTGCTAAACTGCGTTGGAAAGAGGCCAGGGCCAAATCAAAATTTGCAAAACGCATAGCCAATGCTTCGGATCTCCCTAAAGCAGATATTGATAAAGCTTGGCTACATGTTGGGAAAGATACGATTCTTGAAACTGATCGTGCTATTCGTGAAGAAATTACCGCTTTTGAAAAAGGTCGTGGTGTTAATAGTGTGATCGTTGCGGGAATTTTTATTGCTACAGGTGTCGGAGTCATGCTCCTTACTCTGATTCCTGCATTAGCTCCGATTATTGCCGGAGTATTGGCGATCGGTTCAACGTTAGTTACGATTGGAGCTGCTATGTATTTACAAAAGCTTACGGCATGGCTCTATGATCAGCTAGTTATGCTAAGAGAGCGTTTACGTTCACGAAGAACCTATCTAAATGATATTTCTGGAAAATTACAAATCTCTACAGAAGATCTCGTTGTTGATGCGAACTTTGATGATTTTGATCTTGAGGTTGGAGATGACGATGTGTTTGCCGATGCTTTCGAAGAATAAACTCTTGTCTGTTTGTGACTTGCGTTAAAAATATACTAGATCTTTTCTTTTCTCTCTTTGTTATTGTAAATAGGTAATCCTTTTATATTTAATTATTATTTAAAAATAAATGTGCCGTCTTTGTTTTGTTAATTTTTAAAAAGTTGATAAAATTAAAATTATAATAATTTAATTTTTTAGATTTAATATAAAAGAGGCACGAATATGGCTGGGGTAAGCGGAATTGGAGGTGGCGGTGGGCCAGGAAAAATCCCTCCTCATGGCAATGATGATGATAAAAAATCTGGATCAGCCAGTTTCGGAGGCCATAATATAGTTTATGGGGATGGTAATCACTCTAGATCAAGCAGCTCGAGTAGTGATAGCTCAATAGAGGAAAGAACTCGTATGCTCATGGAGAGTGGTTTTCAAGTGCTTACTCCTGAAGAGGTAGAAGAAACTCAGAGATCATCTATTTCTCCAGAAGGAACATCAAAACCTGGCTTCTTTTCTCGTATATGGTCAGCTGTTAAGGGGATATTCACAGGTGGGAAAAAGAGTGAAGAAACTCAAAAGCCTATGGAAATTTCCTCACCTATCATTCCGGGATATAAACAGCATGGGGTGCGTCTTCCTGAAGCTCGAGCAATGCAAGCATATTGGAATCAAAGTTCTCAAGATAGTTCTTCAATAGATTCTACAGACACAACAATAGAAGTAGATACTGGAGATACAGATGTTACGGATGTGACTGATGAAGTTCCTGTAGGGCGTCTAGTAGATATTGATACAGAAGATAGCTCCAGAGCTTCTACATCCTCAGTAAGATCCGGTGCTAGTGGATTAGCAGCTCGTGTTCGTGGTTGGTGGGATTACGCCACTAGGAAACAGGAGTCCCCTGCCGATGGAGTTACCGGTATGACTCTTGGTGAGTTAGTCGATATGGTCAGAACGTATGATCGGATGATTGCCGAAACGGACAATAAAAAAGAGCAGAAGGAGTTCACCAAGTACCGTGATGCATATCAAGCTCGTGTTAATGAGATGTTGAGTGCAGGAGCTAGCTCACTTACAGATAGGTTCAATCCGTTAGACGACTCTATTGATACAAGTAGGTCTTCTTCTAAAAAGTATAACGATGGCGTTGGAGAAGCTGTATTTTTAGATATGGATACAGATTTATCCAGTGTATTTGAAGAAGTGCTTTTAGATGATGTAGAAAAGGGCGATGATGCCGATAGTATCTTAGGAGATATCAGTCCTGAAGCAAAACGAGTACTAGAAGAAGCTAATAAACTGCGTTTACAATTTGACGCAGGAATATCCGAAAGCGTAACACCTACATTAAGAGAGCGTATTAAAGCTGCTCTTGAGAAGTTGCGTCAAGGGATTATCAACATACTTACCATTATTAAACTTAACTTGGTAGCTCTAGCGCGTTTAGTAAGAAAAGGTCTTCGATCTCTTGGAGAGCTTGTAAAGCGCTGTTGCGTTCGTAAACACGGTCATTATAGCTTCCTCCCCGGAGATCAAGAGTATGCTGAGGAAGTCGCAAGATTTATTCAGAAACACACCGAATCAGACGATCCCTATGATCCCGGCACTCTTATAATTCCTGATTCCATGGTGAACGCTTGGGTAAATGGACAACCTGAGGTTGTTTATATTACTGATGTTAGAGGAATTCTTGGTCATGAAATTGTGAGAACTCGAGTTAATGATCGTGAAGGGATGTACGAGATAATCGGTGCTAGCTGGTTGCCATATGGGAATACTGGCTATGAGGATATGCGTCCTGTTTTACCAGACAATCATCCAAATGATACAGATTATGAAAATATGGCAGGACGTCCTGATCCCGAAGGTCTTTATACAAGAGTAAATAGAAATCGTAACATCGGTGGATCTATATACGATAAGATAAGAGGGAGTCGTCGTAAAAAAGATGAAGAACACATTTATGATCTTCCAAGTCTTCAAAATAGAATGTCCATAAAACGTGGTGACGATGACAACAATATTTATGACATGCCACGACCTGGTGCTGATGGTACGCCGATAAGCTCATCAAGAAGAGGAACTCAGGATAATGTCTATGATGCTCCAAGAACTGGGCCTGAGATATTTAATCAGATTTATGATGATGGCTATATGGTTCCAGACGATCAATTAGGATTTGCTCTTGGAGTGACTCCAGGATTTGGAAATGGCGTAGGAGCAGTTTCTTTTGCAGAACAAATTGATAATTTAATTGAAGAAACTAGAATGAGAGCAGAGGGCGCTACAAATCGTGGTCCTTTACCTTCTGTTCCTGTACCTCCAATATTTGATCCTCGAGCTAATCGTCCTTTACCTCCTAGACCTGAGGGACCTTATGATCCTAACACTAACCGTCCTTTGCCTGTGCCTCCTCCTTTGCAAAACCCCCCAGAGACTCCTTATGGAAGTGGTAGAATGATGCAGATGATGAGACTAGTACAAGAGAGGGCAAAAATTTTTAGAGATCAACGTAAGGATAAGCAGTAAGACATCAAGGTGTGCTGGTAAAAGGCTATAAAGAGATTTATAGCCTTATTTTTTTAAAAAGTTAAAGCGCTTCCTGCTTTTAGGTAATTAGAGAAGGTGGAAGAGGAAAACTCTCCTTGATAATTTAGGAAGATTTTTAAGTGAGAGAAGATCTTAGTTTCATTTCCTATTTTATAAGCGAGAGCATGGCGTGTGATTGGTGTTCCTAGAGAGGGCCAAGTTCCACTACTTGCTAGTAGTGTTGTCAACACCTTAGGGTAGTGTCTATAGACGACAGGATGATAAGCAAGTTGCACTTGCCAGATTGTTGGTAAGTGTACATCACGTTTCCATTGCATAACGATTCCGATAGGCAATGTGATAGTTTCTAAAGGCCTATTCACAGTAAATTTTCGTGCAAAATCACCCTGTTCTATAAAGCTTGACAGCGTAGCTCTAAAGGCTAGAGCTTCTATGAATGGCGATACGGAAAAAGCATTGTTAATTGGGCTGAGATTCAGAATGCAATTTAGAGAAGCTCCGAATGTATGGCTATAGAAATACCCTTCAGAATCCTTATTATTGTCTGAATAGAAGTGCTTTGCTGTATGGTCTCCGTAATTGTAGGCTAGAGATCCTGTGGTGACCAAAGCATCTTCTAACCAAGGGAGACGCAGTTGTATGCCTCCAAAGTAGTTTTTCGACGAGACTTTATTAGATGTTGCATGCTCTTTGATGTGCAACATTTGCTGAGAAAATGCCAAGGAGATTTTGTGATTTGTCTCTGTTGCAGCCGATGAGGTTGCCGCATAACCGGCAGATTCCATATGGAATCCACAGATTCCTAGGCGATTGCGTTGATGGACAGTCATGAGTAATCCCTGACCACCGAGTTCAAAATAATTAGGATTAGCTATTGGAGAAGGGAGAGTACGCATTCCTGAAAGAGTTGAGTATACAGATCCCCAAAGAGCATTAGCAATTAGGGGAGTTTTATACTTTGGATTAGGGATGTACCCTGTAGGGGTCCAATCTGCATAAAGTATACGGTGAGAGGTATTTGTTGTTTCTGCCGATGTAGTATTTGCTGTTGTTGTATACTCTTCCCAGTAAGGAGACCAGACTCCTTGATAACCGTAGCGCTTGGCTTTGTTAATAGCTTCGATATCTAAGTTTGTCGCTGTAATTTTTTTCGTTGCATTATCGCAAAGATATAAGAAGGGTACACGTGTAATTCCACTAGAGAGATCTAAAGAATCATAGGGGTCTTCATTATCACTATTGAATAGTTGTAAGGGACCAGAAAGGGTAACGACAGGATTATTATCTTCAGTATAGGTAGTATTACCACTATTTGTAGTGCTTGTAGGATAGATCCAGATTTTTGGAGCCTGAGCACCTTTTTGTAAAAGAGAAGGGAGATTTAAAGCAAGACTTGTGATTGCGAATTCTGAGCCTGCGGTAGTTTGATTCTGATTATTTGCAGTAGCTTGTATATTTGTCCTGAGAATAGCACCATTACCTAGTCTTAAAGTGCTGTTTTCTTGAGTGATCTTATAAACCGCTAGACCGGCACGATCTTCGATTGCAAGAACACCTTTTTTGATCGTTATAGGATTTCTTATATAGCTAATGAAGTTTCCTTCTCCCTTGAAAGAATCAGGAACGAATACCCCGGATAATAAAATTGTTCCCTCATGATATTCTTCGCCATTAAATGAAACCAAGGGGGATTGATACACACACTCAATAGGATCATAGAATTTAACACAGTAATTTTTTCTTGCACCGACTTTTAACGTTGTTCCTGTCGTGCAATGTATGGTGTTTCTATACAGTTGATTATTCCCTGTAATTCCACAATTGTTATCAAAGATAATATCCCCATTATCTGCGGATAGATCGCAGGTCCCATTATTTTTAATTAGAAAGGCAGCGCCCCATTTACTTCGGTTGTTGATAAATTGAACAGAACTATTATTTTTAATGGTTAAAGTTTGGCACCATAAAGCACCACCATTGCGATCTACAATATTATTGTTAAAGCAAATAGGCCCGGAATTATCTTCTATTTTTATAGTTGTAGCAGAAATAGCTCCACCTGAGCTTATGGCCCCCAGGGGGCGATCACATACACCAGAATTGTTCGCGAAGAAAATCAAATCAGAATTATTTTTAATTGTGACGGTAGAGGTGGCATGACAGGCACCTCCAACAGGAGAGGTATTAGAAGTGATACATACCGGAGCAGAATTGTCTGAAATTTCGCAATTTTGACAATAGATTGCACCACCTTGAGCATTAGTTGTTTTATTGCCGCTGCTTACGTAAACAAGATGAAAAGCTAAATTGTTCATTAACAAAATAGGAGCGGAATTTCCTGATATCTTAAAATCTCTATCTGATGAGATGGCTCCTCCGCGAATTCTAGCTGTATTATAAGCAAAACAGATAGCTCCACGATTCTTAGATAATTCAAGAGTTCCTCCACAACAGATAGCTCCGCCATAGTTTGTTGAGGAACTCGTAGTAGCTGGGGCAATAGATTGGTTGCTAATAAAATATTGTTTTGCTGAGTTTTCAGTAATGCTACAGTTGCCTGTAGTATAGATAGCACCACCTTTTTGTGCTGTTATGTTTGAAATAAATTTTATATCGTCTGTGATGTTTCGTAAAATTACTGACGCAGCATCGAAAACCCCGCCACTTTTATTAGAGAGTTGCTGAGAACAGATAATATTCTTGTAGTTTTCAACGGTGATAGTTCCTGTTGAACGTGAGAGCCCTTCAAGAGTATTTTGTTCATCAGGAATATCAGGGAAGATTTCTGGACAGAGGAGTTGCTCGTAACCGAAACTCTGAAATGGGCATGTAGATTTTTTTGAGGAGGCTTCTAAGACAAGTGATAAACCAGCAAATGAAGAAGTCAGAAGATAAGTGCTGAAGAGAATAGAAGGCAATATTTTCATAGAGGTACTTATTTTCTAAGTCTAAAATTTGATTTCACTCGTTATGTTTAGGAAGTTACACAATGTAGATTTTGAGAAATCTCCATGATAGTTAATGCTCAAACTTATGGTGTTCAATAAAGTTGTAGTGTTTTTCATAGAGAGGGATCCGGCATGATGATCCACAGGAGTTCCTGAGGTGATCCACGAACCTTTACTTATCAATCGTGTAGTAGTGATTTTAGGTTTTTGTCTGTAGATAGTTGGAGTATAGGCAAGTTGGATTTCCCAACACGTTTTTAAATTTGCTTCATTTTCCGTATAGCAATAAATTCCCAAAGGTAAGGTCACGTTAATTAGAGGATCTTTTGTTTCAAAACTGCGGATTTGTTCTCCAGTTTCCGTAAAGCTTTCTTGAACAGCATGTATGCCTAAGGTTTTTATGAAAGGTCGAAATTGTAAATTTGAGATTTTGCCTTCAGGCAGCATACAGCACAGCTCACTTCCTAGGGTATGCCCATGAAAATGTCCTTTGGAAGAGGTATTTGTAGTTTGATTTTTTGTTTCTACACGACTGTGTGAATAAGCGTAACCCAAGGAAGCTGACGTGAGGATATTTTCATCAAACCAGGGGATTTGTAGCTGAGTTCCAGCAAAGTAATAGTTGGAAGAGACTTTGTTTTTCGATTTAGACTCTTTTATTTCACTATGGAATTGAGAGAAGCTTAATGCAAAGTTATGATTTGTTTCTGTAGAACGAGAAGCTCGAGCAGAGTAACCCTTAGAGAATAAATCAAACCCCGGTTTTAAGTTGCGAGTCTTCTGAGAGACATACGCCCCTGATCCACCTCCAGCAAACCCTAAACGGCTTGCGTTTGGGGGGGGGGGGGTAGGTTATGTAGACCGGTGATTACGTTGTATGCGGATTGCCAGAGAGCATTAGCAACGAGATCACCACGATATTCTGGATTAGGAATATAACCAGTAGGTGTCCAGTCAGCATAGAGATATTTATGATGTGTATTTGCTGTTAATGCGGATGAGGGATTTGTTGTTGTTGTATATTCTTCCCAATAAGGAGACCAGACTCCTTGATGGCCATAATGTTGTTTATCATTGATGGCTTCAATGTTTAGATCATCCACGGTAATTTTCTTGGTGGTTGTATCACAAAGATAAAGAAATGGGATACGTGTAATACCGCTTGAAAGATTTAAAGAGTCGTAGGGATCCTCATTATTACTATTTAATAGGGTTAGAGGTCCAGAAATAGTGATTGTGGGATTGTCGTCTTCTGTATAGTTATTGCTACTAACAGAAGGATAGATCCAGATTTTAGGAGCTTGAGCACCTTTTGCTAAAATAGAAGGAAGGTTTAGGGCAAGTTTAGTAATTGTGAGTGTACAGCCAACCGTTGTTTGTTGATTATTAGCGGCATTTTTTATAGTGGTAATAACTGCGCTATTCCCTAGGCGTAAGATTCCTTCATCTTGTGTAATTTTATAAATTGCCAAAGCAGCTTTATCTTCAACAGCAAGCACACCGTGAGCAATTTTACACGTATTTCTCATTTGACTTTGGAGATCAGAGAGATTGGTGTTATTTGGAGATACATCAGCTCCAGAAAATAAAACAGTTCCTAAATGGTAATTTTCTGGATTAAATATAAGAACCGTGGATGAAGGATGTCCATTTTCAATAGGATCATAAAATTTAACGCTATAACCCTGCCTTGCTCCTATTTGTAAATTTAAGTTGGGAGTTGAGTGGAGAGCGTTTCTATAACTTCCTGAGGAGTTGAGACAAAAATTTCTTTTAAATATTATATCCCCATAATCTGCTGAAAGATAAAAATTTCCACTATCACGATTTTGAATAGCAGCTCCCCATGTTGAGGAGTTATTTATAAATAGAATGGGTCCATTATCTTTGATAGTGAGATTTTGAGTATAGATAGAACCTGCATTGCATTTTGAAGCATTATTTTGAAAAATCACACCTTTAGGATTATTAGTAATCGTGCAAGAGGTGGAGTAAATAGCCCCTCCTCCAGCAGGATTATTTTGGCGCGTTGAGCTATTATTAAGGAACTTAATGATGCCTGAGTTATGAGAGATCGTACACGCTCCGGTCACATATATAGCTCCGGTAGAACCAGCCTGATTATCTATAAAAGTTATGGGAGCATAATTAGATGTAATAGAGCAATTAGCACTATAAATACATCCACCCTGACTTTCTTCTTTTAAGCATTTGTTATTTCTTAAAATTATTGCGCCGTAATTGTTAGAAATGTTTACGTTGTTATCCGCTAAGATTGCTCCTCCTGAAAGGGAAGCTGTATTATTTAAAAATTGACAAACTCCAGTATTATTAGAGATCTCAAGTTGCGTGCATTTAATCGCTCCACCAGATTTAGCATTCGCTTGATCAATCAGAACATTGGCCATGTTATTAATAAAACAACACTCTTGTTTATTATAGGTAATGTTGCAATTTGTCGAAGATACAGCTCCTCCATTATCATTGGAGATATTTTCTCGAAATACTATAGGCCCGATATTCTTTGTGATATTTAGCGTTCTAGCTGTAACAGCCCCGCCGCTTCCTCTATTGTATTGATAATTGACACAGAAATACTTTTTTCCAGAGATATCTATATCAGCACTGCTATTATGTAGTTCCCCATGAGACATGGGGGATGTTTTAAGAACCTGATCAATTCCATAAGGACTTGACCACGGGCAAATATGGCCAGATTCTGTGATCTCGTGGAAAGAACATGCTTTCTTTTCTTTGGCAAGACAGATGAGTTTCTGTGAGCAAATACTCAGGCTAATTAAGCATAAAAATGAATAGGTGTAGGGGCGCATACTGGGATAATAAAGATCAGAGACCACACATGCCATTCCCTATACGCGAAGAAACGTAAGATTGTCTAGATTTTTATAAAACAGAGATATTCAGAGTTAATGAGCAATTTGTTTTCTTAATTCTAGGTATCCATAGATAGGAGACTTAATAAGTTTATCTTAATAGATTATTGTTGTGTTTCTTTGAGAAAACTATTCTTTCAAAATGCTAATGTGCTCCCAGCTTTTAGATAGTTGCAAAAGGTTGACGAGGAGATATTTCCTTGATAATTGAGAAAGACTTTCAAATGAGAAAAGATCTTGGTTTCATTTCCTATTTTATAAGCGAGAGCATGGCGTGTAATAGGTGTTCCAAGTATTGGCCATGTTCCATTGCTTGCAGTTAATGTCGCCAATATCTGAGGATAATCTCTGTAAATAACAGGGTGATAAGCGATCTGTATTTGCCATAGAGTTGGTAAATGTACATTACGAACCCATTGCATAAATACTCCCACAGGAAGAGTAACATTAAGTAGAGGCTGATTTACAGTAAATTTCCGTGGAAAATCTCCCTGTTCTATAAAGCTTGAGAGCGTAGCTCTAAAAGCTAAAGCTTCTATAAATGGAGCTACAGACAATGCTCGATTTGTTGGACTTAGCTGTAATATGCAACTCAGACAAGCTCCGAGTGTATGGCTATAGAAATATCCTTCAGAAGCTTTGTTTTCTTCTGTATAGAAGTGTTTTGCTGTATGGTCCCCATAATTATATGCTAGTGACCCTGTAGTAACGAAACTATCATTTAGCCAGGGAAGACGCAGCTGCATACCTCCGAAATAGTTTTTCGAGGAGATTTTATTAGATGACGCACGTTCTTTAATATGAGAAATTTGTTGGGAGAATGAAAATGAGATTTTATGATTTATCTTTGTGACAGCAGACGAGGTTGCTGCATAGCCTGCAGATTCCATATGGAATCCACGCACGCCCAGGCGATTGCGTTGATGAATAGTCATTCCCAATCCCTGACCACCGAATTCAAAATGTGAACGAGCGTTTACTGGAGAAGGTAATGTGCGCATTCCTGAGAGTGTAGTATAGACAGATCCCCAAAGGGCATTAGCGACTAGAGCTGATGTATATTTTGGATTGGGAACATAGCCTGTTGGTGTCCAGTCAGCATAAAGTATACGATGAGAAGTATTTGCTGTTAATGCTGATGTGGAATTTGCTGTTGTTGTGTATTCTTCCCAGTAAGTAGACCATATGCCTTGATAACCATAATGAGCTTTTTGATTAATAGCATGAATATTTAGAGAGTCGATATTAATTTTCTTTGTGGCGTTATCACAAAGATAAAGAAGAGGAATTCGCGTGATACCTCTAGAGAGATCCGTATCATCATATGGGCTATGTCCTTCTTCATTAGTCAGTAGAAGATCTCCTGAAACATAGATGGCTGCTGCTGTATTTTCTTGAAAAGAGTCGGTAGAATTTTGTGTAGTTTTTGTTGGATAAATCCATAATTTTGCAGCTTTTGCTTTACTTGTAAGTAATTGAGGGAGGATTAATCCCAGGTTGCTTAGTTGAAGATCGGCAGCTTTATTATTGGTGTCCTTTTCTCTTGTTGTTAAAGTTCCTCCTGTTCCTAAACAAATGATTCCTCCTGTTTGTATAAATTTAAATGTTGCAAGCGCAGCATCATTTTCGATTGCCAGTACTCCGTTTTTAAGCTCTATGGTGTTTTTGCATTTTGAAAATAAATTATTCTCAGTCTTAATAGCATCACTAACTGTAGCCCCTGAAAAGATCACACAGCCTTGGTCTTCAATATTAGGATTAATGATCATATTATTAGAGGTGGGCAACTCGTGTTCAATAGGATCATAGAAAAGAATGTGGTGTCCTAGTTTTGCTCCAAATCGAACAATGCTAGAATTACTACTTCCTATATATATAGAGTTCCTGCGAATTATATCTGTCGGGGTTATAGATAAGTTATTATTGAAAACAATATTTCCCTTATCTGCGGATAGTTCGATACCGCAGCCACTATCCATTACAATTATCGCTCCTCCTAATTGAGAGGAGTTATTTGTAAAATAGACATCATTGCTATTGCGAACTATAAATTTTACACATCTGCAAGCACCTCCGTGAACTGCGGAAGAATTATTATGGAAAGATGTAATTCCTGTATTATTTTCTAAGGTGACATTTCTTGCTGCTATAGCTCCACCAGAAATGTCATTATTTCCTGTTGAAAAGGCTACATTATTTTTAAAGATGATGTTTCCTTGATTACCTGAGAACAGACAATCATAGATTGCAGAGATCGCCCCGCCTGTTCCAGATTGATTATTGACGAATAGCGTATCACCATAGTTATTCGTGCAATTAAAGTGTTCTAGTCGTAAAGCTCCCCCTAGACCAGTATCTGATAAGGATTGATTATCATAAAAAATACAGGAAGATTTATTGTCCGATAGATTAAAGATCTTCGCTGCCATAATTGCCCCACCACTTGCGGAAGTTGAGTTCCTAAGGAAGTAGATAGGTTCTTTATTGTTTTTAATATCAAGGTATCTTGTGTGTATTGCGCCGCCATGATTCGAACGGACTTCTACAGCTGTGCTTCTAGCTAGATTATTTGAGAAAATAATGGACTTATCACTATTCGTGATCTCTAAGTTATTATCGGTATAAATTCCACCTCCTGAACGTGGAGTAATATTGCCAATTAAGATAATTGGTCCTTGAGTATCTTGAATGTAGAGCTTATTACATCTTAAACTAGCTCCTGCTGAGTCATTGGTAATCTGAGAAATAGAAAATATCTCTGGGTAATTTTGTAATGTCAATGAATCCGAGGAGTGCGTTTTTCCCGTTAAGTTTGTTTTCTGTAGCAATAGCTCTATAGATTTGGGGATATATAGAGATTCTACAGAGGTTGTGGGATAGGGAAGAACTATTTCTCTAGCATCTATACTATAAAAATAAGCCAACCATGATGTGGAAAGAATAAGATTGTTAATAAACTTATGTTTCATAGTAAGTTTTCTCAAGTTCTCAATTTGTTAAAATACCACTCTACTCCCGGCGTTTACATAATGGGAGGTTGTGGATGAAGATAGATCCAGTTGGTAGTTCAAGAAAGCAATTATATTGTGTAATAGATGGATAGAGTTTCTTCCTTCAACATGCAAGTTATGACGTGCTACTGGGGATCCTGAGGTTGTCCAGGATCCATTACTTGCCAGTAGTGTTGTGAGGACTTTTGGCTTTTGTCTATAGATTGAGGGCTGATAGGCGAGTTGGAATTCCCAAAGATTTGCTAAATAGGTATCTGAAAGCCAGAAAGTTTGTATTCCTATAGGCAAAGCTATGTCAATCAATGGGTGTTGATTAGAGAATTTTCTAGGAAAATCTCCAGTTTCATTGATTTTCGTTTGCTCTACGCGTACGCCTCTTAGTTGAATAAATGGTGTGAAGTAGTGATTCAAAAAAGCAAGCTTTTCATGAAGATAGCAGCCTATACGTGCACTGAGAGCGTGATCTCTAAATTCCGTTTTGGATTGTTTATTTTGTGTATAAAAACTTTGCATATGATGATCGCCATAACAATAGCTTAGAGAAGCTGTAGTTATAAGGTGTTCATTAAACCAGGGCATTTGCAAAGATAAGCCTAAGAGATAGCTATGAGAGTCAATTTTATTTTTTGATATGTGTTCTTTCATCTTCCCACTTATTTGTGAGAATGTGAGTAAGAACCTACAATTAGTTTCTGAAGAAAGAAGACATTCGCCACTATACCCTAAAGATCTCGAGGAGAATCCTAAAATTGTATCTTTATCTTTTTGATATCTATGCGTTCCTAGTCCTTGACCTTGCAAATAAAAAGACGGGGAAGACTCGTTTATTAATGAAGGATAGAAAGCTGTAGCGCTATAGGCTGTTTGCCAGAGAGTGTTTGCCACCAAATCAGCACGGTGTTGAGGATTGACTGTATATCCTGTTGGCATCCAATTAGCATAAAGATACCTATGTTTTGAGTTTGTCGTATCTAATGATGTTGTGATGGATGGTACTATGATTTCTTCCCAATATGGAGTCCATATGCCTTGATGACCATAATGTTTGTGAGAATTTATTGAGTGAATATCAAAATCGTTAGTTGTGATTAAATTGTTTGGTATTTCAGAGAGATGTAGAAGAGGAACCCTGTCTATGGATTGAGAGAGGTCCACGCTATCATAGGGATCACGATAATATTCATTCCAAAGAGATAAAGAACCCAATATGGAAATCTTTGCATCGGTATTCTCAGTGTATCTACCTGATGATCCTCCTGGATAAATCCAAATAGTTGGAGGACTATTGCTGTTCAAAACTTCCGTAAGGAGAATGGCAACATTTTTTATTTGTAGATTACTGTCTTTTATTGCGTCGCTTTTTTGTTGAGTTTTAATGGTAACATCTCTGCCCAAACAAAAATGTGTATTGTCCTCTGATGTAATTTTATATACTGATAGCCTGGCTCCATTTTCTACAGATATAATACCATGTTTAATTGTCAGTTCATCACCATAGCTAGTTTGAACATTTCTAACGTTTGTAGATAAGTTAGATTGAACCTTAGCGCCTGAAAAAACCACAGCCCCTGTATGCTTGGCTTCAGGGTTAATGATAAAAGAAGTCAAATTTCTAGTATCTATTGTATCGAAAAGGTAAATATGTTGATTTTGAGTGGCGCCTAAAGATAGGGTATGATTAGAGGAGAAAAACATAGCTGATCTCCAGACACCAACTCTATCTATTGCAATGTTGTTATCAAAAATTATATTGCCATGATCAGCTGAGATCTTAGTAGTGCCGTTGTCTGTTTGTCCGTAAAATGCACCTCCCCAACAAGCCGTATTATTGAAAAAGTAGACAGGACCATTATTTTCGATGGTTAAATTCTGATAGGAAAGGGCTCCTCCAGCGTGAGCAGCTGAGTTTCCATCAAATATCAAAGATTGTTTGTTATTTTTGATCGTGATTAGTGAGACACTATTGATAGCTCCGCCATTTCCATTTGCATTAGACGTACCGTTACAAGCAGCGTTACTAAAAAACGTAATAGGCGCATAGTTGTCGGTAATACTTGTAGAAGTAGTAGAGTAAATGGCTCCGCCTTTTCCAGCCTTATTGCTGTTAAATAGGATTTCTCCAGTGTTGCGAGTAAATTCACAGGATTTTGTATAAATCGCTCCTCCGAGTCCATTTATGTGATAACCGCGGTTGTTATCAAATCGCATCGTGGAAGCATTATCGAGAAATTTACATGTTTCTGAAGAACAAATAGCGCCGCCATTTGTTTTAGTTAAGTTAGAGATGAAAAAAAACTCTTTATTATTAAAAGAGGCTTCGAAATTTTTCCCATATACAGCACCTCCGGCGCTGTTCCCGGAAGCATTCTTCTGATTAAAAGCACTATTTTGGTAAAAGATAATACGAGCATTTTTTGATATAATTACATTTTCAGTAGAGGAAATCGCTCCACCATTATTGGTAGCTCTATTATCTCCAAAGAAAACAGGTTGAGTGTTGTTTGTGAGATGGCAAGACCTACAACTAATCACACCGCCATTTTCTACGTTGGATAAAGATATGAATACTTTAGGTTGTTTATCATTAGAGATGACAATATCTTCCGAAGTATCATGCATCAATCCATAGCTATTTTCTGGATAAGCTTGATTTGTAAGTGTTAGTGGAAAATCTAAATAAGAAAATTTTTGAGAATTATCCTCAGAAGATAGTGCAATTCCTTCACTATAGATAACTCTGTATACACAGGTAGATAAGATAAGAGAATAGAGAAGAGATTTTGAAAACATATCTAGGGAAATAGAGTTATGATATGGTTTTCCCTCCTATAAAATACTTCTTTTATCTTTGTCTAGAATTTCTATACGAATTTACTGCTGATATTGTAGATATAAAAAGATAAGTACCAGTTTCTTTTGTTGTTAGAATATAAGGCTATTTCTTTAATATTATTCTATAAATGAAGAAGGTTTGTTTTTAGTAAAACAAACCTTCTAATATCGTTTATTTTTAAAAATAAATTAGCAGATTGAGAGCTTCCTAAACTTTATCTTTATAGTTTTAGAAAGAGAGTTTCCCTCCACCCAGTATGTAATGGCTACATGTAGATGAAGAGATATCACATTGATAATCAAAGTTTATATGTAGATGTTTGAATAATCGCGTTTCATTTTTAAGATTTATAGAAAAAGCATGATAGTTCACATCTGTAGGTGAAGAAATCCAAGAGCCGTTATCTGCTACTAATACGGAACCCACTAAAGGTGTTTTTCTTAGGAGTGTTGGTCTATAAGCAACTTCTAATTCCCAAATGGATGGGCAGCATCCATGGAAGGCTAATTTATTATGCAATCCGAAGGGTAGGCTGACATCAACAAGATCATCAGGTGTTACGAAAGTACGTACGCGAGCACCGTCTTCTGTGAAGCTATCTTGTTTTGAGATATAGGCTTGATAGCGGAAAAATGGAATGATAGTCAGACGATCATTTGTTCTAGCTTTTAAAGGAAAGTAAAAGGAGAGAGCGCTACCTACGGTTTGACTTTCGAATGAGCCATAGCAAGCTCCTAAAAGCTGGCGATGCGTATAGTTTAGCTCATGAAGACCTTGGGTATAGAGATAATTTCCTGAGATAATGAATTTCCCTTTAAAGCAATGGATTTCCCAGTAACTTCCTAAGGATAAATAATCTGATGCTACTTCATTATGACCAATATTAGCATTAGCATTGGTATGCTGGGAAGCAAATTTAAAACCAATTTTGTAAAGGGAAGGAGATCCAAAGGAGATACCAGTATAGTATCCTGTACCATCCATATGGAATCCTACTTTTTCCCCGATATCTTGTTGATAAAGACAGAGACCTAAAGCACCACCTTCAAGATCAAAATAAAAGGATTTATCACTTAGAGATTCTAAAGATAATCTAGATGCGTTCATTCCAGATGTGGCAGCATAGGTAGATTGCCAAAAGATATTCGCTACGAAATCTCCTTTGCGATCTGTCTTTATTTCACTTTCTTTAGTTGTTGGATTTGTAGAGGTTTGAGTTGCATCATCAGCATATGCATTGCTAAATAGTGCAAGAGTAAGACTTATAGATGCGAAGTATTTCGTTAATTTAGATCCCATATCATTCTCTCGGGGCTTATGTAGATTGCGAACATAATCCCCGTAGTATTTAGAGTTTCGTGTAATCGAGATGGGGGATTTACTCTAAATAATCTACAGATAATCAAACATTTTGGGAATACATAGATTATATTTTATTCTTTTTAAATAGATGTTTTTATTGTGTATTTTGTGAAGAGGATCTCTATGTTACTATAAGACTTTAGAAAGTATTAACTTTTGATTCATAAGAGATTCTTGAGATCCTCTGCTCTTTTTTCATTTGGAATAAACAACACTTCTCTATAGCACGATTCGCTTTTCTTAAAATTCTAGAGCACTTCCTGCTTTTAGGTAGTTACAGAATGTAGAAGAGGAGAAGTTTGCTTGATAATCTAGAAAGACTTTTAGATTTGAGAATAGGTAGGTTTCATTACCTATAGCAAACGCTAGTGCATTACGTGCAACATGAGTGCCTTCAGATTCCCAAGATCCTTTACTTGTTATCAAAGTAGTACGCAATTCAGGATAGTGTCTATAGATCACAGGGTGGTAAGCAAGTTGTAGTTTCCAAGAGGATACTAGATGTACATCATGTGACCATTGGCAGAGAATCCCCATAGGTAGGGTAACATTATATAGTGGGTGAATAACTGCAAAGCTTCTTGCATAATCTCCGATTTCTGAGAAACTAGATAACGATCCTCTGAAGGCCATAGCTTCTACGAATATAGCGCAGTCAAAATCTTCATAAATTGGGTTTAGATCAAATGTGGTGTTAAAAGATGCTGCAAAGCTATGGCTATAGAAATCTCCATGAGAGATTTTATTCTCTTTTCTATAGTTATGTTTTGTATTGTGAGCACCGTAGTTATAAATTAATGTTGTGGTCGTGATTACATCTTTGTCAAACCAAGGAAGGCGCAGCTGCATACCTGCAACATAGTTTTTCGAAGAAAGCTTATTTTCTGATTCTTTTTCTTTAAGATGGGCAAAATGCTGAGCAAAAGAAAAAGAAATTCTCTGTTGTGTTTCTTTTGCTGAGGATGTGCCTACAGCATATCCTGAGGATTCCATGCGGAATCCTGGTTTCTTCAGACGATTATCTTGATGAATCGATGTTATTAATCCTTGCCCTTGAAGTTCAAAGATAGCGGGAATTTCCATGATATCAGGAAACGTACGCATGCTTGACATCGTTGTATAGAAAGTCTCCCAAAGAGCATTAGCAACAAGTGCTGTTTGGTATTTCGGATTGGGAAGGTAGTGCGTTGGTGTCCAATCTCCATACAAGTATTTATGATTCGTATTGGCTTTATCTGCTGAAGAAGTTCCTGTAGCAGTTGTCTTTTCTTCCCATTTTAAAGCCCATAATCCCTGATAACCGTAATGCTCTGTATCGTTAATGGCATTGACATTGAGATTAGACAGGTTGATTTTTGGAGCTGTATTATCACAAAGATAGAGCAGGGGAATATGATTCCTACCTTGAGATAAGTCTAGAGTATCGTAGGGGCTATTGCCTTCTTCATCAGTTAATGTAAGATTTCCTGATAAGGTGATGGAAGCATCAGTATTTTCTGCAAATGTTGTTGCGGCCCCAGCAGTTGTTGTAGCTGAAGGATAGATCCATAATTTTGCAGGTTGTGATCCTGAGAGTAGTGAAGGAAGATTCAGACCAAGATCTGTTATTGTCGCTGTAGCATTTTTTACGCTGCTACTTTGTTCTTTTGCTGCGAGGGTTCCTCCGCTTCCAAGACATAACCTACCTCCGGTTTGCTCAAATTGATAGGTAGCTATTCCGGCGCCATCTTCGATGGCAAGAACCCCATTTTTAAGCTCTACTTTAGTTTTAGATTGTGAAAACAGATTCTTTTCTGTTTTCAGATCATCGTAGACAGTAGCTCCTGAAAAGACTACACAGCCTTGATGATCGCTTTGGGGATTGATGATCATATGATTTGATCCTGTATTATCGTATTCTATAGGATCATAAAAAAGAATGGATCGGGAATATTTCGCTCCTAACTCTATTTTAGAGTTGTTCCCTACATTTATGGCATTTCTATAGATATCCCCGCTAGCAGGAAGGCAAAGGTTATTGCTGAAAGTTACATTGCCATAATCTGCGGATATAGATAGGGATCCACTGCTTATGGCTCCGCCTTTTTCTGCAGAATTATCAAGGAAATATATGTCATGATTTTCGCTAATATTTAAAGAGCTGCATTGACAAGCTCCTCCTAATCCTGTCGAGGAATTATTTTGGAAAATGATTTTTCCAGAATTTCCAGTAAATGCTAGAGAGGATGCTGTTATACCACCCCCATTAGAATTGTTAACCTCACTTAGATTTGAAGTTACATTATTTGAAAAGACGATATTCCCTTGGTTTCTAGAAAAAGAACAGCCTCCGTATGAGATAATTCCTCCTCCTGTTCCTGCACGATTATCGATGAATAAAATATCATCAGAATTGTTTGAGCTTTCAAAACTATTTGTCATTATGGCTCCACCACCACCCGTATCCCAAAGGGATACATTACTATAAAACAGACAGGGAGCTTCATTATTTGATAATATGATATTCGTTGTTCGGATAGCTCCTCCATCAGTAGATGAGGAGTTCATTAAGAAATAGATAGGCCGTTTGTTGTTTGTTATTCTAAGTCGTTCTGTTCGGATAGCTCCTCCAGGTGAGGATATGCTGGCATTGATATTAGTATTACTATTTTTTGCTGAGTTATTGGAAAATAAAATAAAGCCATTATTATTGTCTATTTGCAAATTTTCTGTTTGAAATGTTCCCCCTCTTTTTTGAGTACTATTGTTTACAAAAATCATAGGGCCTTGTGTATTGCAAATGTTTAAGTCGAAACAGTTTAAAACAGCACCTTGTTCTATTGTTATCTGTGAAGAGGCAATAAGCTTTTGATAACCATCTAGTGTAAGTGAAGCTATCCCACGTGTATTTCCCAATAAATTTGTCTCCTCTACATAAGATTTTAGTATCTCTGAAGAAGGAAGATTGATGGAGGGAACAATGAAGGGGAAAGATAGATCTCTAGCTTCTAAGGAGGTAATAAAAGCGAGAGAGGAGAAAGCAAGTAGACGTAGAGAGTAATTGCGCATGGGGATCTTTTTAAGCTTCATAATTTAAAATAACCACCTACTTCCTGCATGTATATAATGTGCTGTTGTAGATGAAGATAGGTCGAGTTGGTAGTTCAGGAAAATACGTAAATTAGAGAAAGGATCGATAGAATATTTTCCTTTGGCATGGAAGGCATTTTTCTCTACGGAAGTTGCTGAAGATGTCCAGGATCCTTTACTTGCTAATAATGCGGTGAGTACTTTGGGCTTATTTCTATAGATTGTTGGCTGATAGGAAAATTCTAATTCCCATGTTGTAGGAATTTTAGAGTATGAAGAACCTGAAAGTTCTCCTCCTATAGGTAAGGCTATATTTCTTAGAGGATTTTGATTAGAAAATGTACGCGCATGATCCCCAACTTCTTTTATATTTGTTTGCTCTACTTGTAGAGCAATCATTTGCATGAATGGTGTGATTGAAAAATGAGAAAAAGCATACCATTCGGGTAAAGCCCATCCGAAAACTGCACATAAAGCGTGATTATAAAACTCAGCTTGTGATTTTTCTTGCCCATCATTGTAAGAGTTTTTCAGATGGTGATCTGAATAGCAGTATCTAAAAGATGCTGATGTGATTAAAGACTCATTAAACCAAGGAATGTGCCAGGAAAGACTAGCAAGGTAGCTATGGGAGTTACTTTTATGATCCGTTTCGTTTTCTAAAGTTTTGTCAATGATTTGAGCAAAAGATAAAGCGAAGCACTGATTTGTTACTGATTTAGCTTGTCCTCTAACAGTATAACCATAGGCTCGGGAGGAAAACCCTGAATTTCCGTATTTATTCCTTTGATGGATATAGAGTCCTAATCCTTCTCCCTCGATAAACATATTTTCTTCGAGATTGCTTTTAGGCATAGAGGAGGGGATATTTGCTATAAGGTAGGCAGATTGCCAAAGGAGATTAGGGACAAGATCGCCTTTGTATAAAGGATTTGGCGTGTAGCCTAACGGTGTCCAATCGGCATAGAGATATCTATGTTTAGTATTAGCTGTAGCTGCACTAGCATCGTTTGTTACTGTTGTAATTTCTCCCCAATAGGGAGACCAAAGACCTTGATAACCGTAGTGCTCACCAGGATTTATCGTTTGGATATTCAAATCTGTAGTTGTAATGGGATTGCCTGAAGTCTCGGAAAGGTGTAGCAAAGCTACGCCATTGATGGGTTGTGAGAGATCTAAATTGTCGTAAAAATCTTTTTCTTTCCCGTCGTAAAGCTCCACAGAGCCTGTTATCGTGATTTTCGCCGTAGCATTTTCCGTAAATTTACTACTAGCTGTATCTGGATAAATCCAGATCATCGGAGGTTCAGATTGAGGACTTAAAACTTCTGGAAGATCAATGAGGAGATTCTTCAGTTGTAGATTACTATCTTTAGTTGAGTCATCTTTTTGTTGAGTCTTAATAACAGTATTTTTCCCTAAAGCTAGGTAGGTAGAATTATCTTGTGTGATTTTATATGCAGAAAGTTGAGCCCCGCTCTTTATGGCTAGAGTGCCATATTTAACGGTGATTTCATTATTATAGCTGGTTTGAAAATTCTGTAGATCATTAGCTAAGGCAGGCTGTACATGCTTTCCTGAAAAGACAACTGCACCTGTATGGTAGGATTCGGGATTGAGAGATAGAGTCGTAAGATTAGTGGTATTTATCGTATCATAGAGACATATTTTGTAGTTTTGGCTTGCTCCTAAGGATAGAGTATGAGCACCTCGAAAATAATTTATGGAACGTCGAAGACGATTGCCTTCATTCATAACGTTATTATCAAAAATAATATCTCCATTATCCGCAGAGATGGTAGTAGTACCTCCTGCATTTTTCACATATAAAGCGGCCCCCTGGTGAGCACTGTTGTTTAAGAAATATATAGGCCCATTATTTTTGATAGTAAGGTTGGTATAATCTAGTGCTCCTCCATAAGCAGAAGCCATATTTCCATCGAAGTAAATAGGTCCGGTATTGTTTTCTATAGTGATTTTTGGACTGAGAATGCCTCCGCCCTCGGAATATTCATCTTCAACTGTGAAAGGGTTCCTTTGAGAGATAGACCCACGATTATTCATAAAAATAATCGTTCCCGTATTATCTTTAATAGTTGTTGATGTGGTGGCTTGAATAGCACCACCCTGTCCGGCATTGTTAATGAAGGTAATTTTCCCTGAATTATTGGCAATCTCACAGGTCTCAGTGTAAATAGCCCCGCCAAAACTAGGCATGAATGTAGAGAGATTTCCTTTAAAGAGAAGATCAGCGGAGTTATTAGAAAAAGAACATGTTTTTTCTGCATAAATAGCCCCGCCATACATTTTCGCACTATTGGCAATGAATTCTAAGGATTTCGTGTTGTAAGAAGCCTCAAAATTTTTCGTGGCTATCGCTCCTCCAAAACAAGTAGAACTCATCGGTGTAGAAAATAAATCTAAAGAATTATTTTTGGAAAAAACAACACTGGTATTTTTAGATATTGAAACGTTTTCTACAGCATAAACGGCTCCACCGTTTTGTAAAGCCCTATTTCCTACAAAGAAAATGGTCCCCAGATTGTTCGTTAGATTCAGAGATTTGCAGGTAACCGCGCCCCCCTTATCTCTGTTAGATTGATCAGAGAAGAATTCCGTCTGAAGATAATTCGATATTGACAGATCTTTAGAGACATCTCTCGATAAACGTTTGTCTATCGGAGAATATTCCCTCATAGGAATAGGAAAGTCGAAATGAGAAAGAGAAGAATTATCATCCGTTGTAGAATGCTCTTTTCCGTATCCGTAAGAGCAGAAACAAAGGAACAAAACTAAAGAGAGAGGCGCTAAATACATATCTGAGAAGGTCGTAGAGGATATGGTTTCCCGCTATATAAAGTTTTTTTGGATCTTTGTCTAGTGCCTACTGAAGATATTTACTTTGCTAGCAAAAGGTTAGAGAAAAACAGCTAAATTTTCTGTGGTATTACGGGTAACTTGTGAATTAAAAGAGTGTTGAATGAAGCAGAAGAAAGAGAGAGAAATTCCCCTAGGGCAAAGAAAATTTCTCTCGGTAGGTGTTTAAAATCTTCCTTGCAGTCCTGTCGTGATGCGATGGCCTGCATAAGATTTTTTCGAATCAAATACGTAATCTACGAATCCTGTAGCGTGTTGGGAGAGTTCTACACTGTCATGCATCTGTAGGTAGAATCCATTACGAGGGATTTGTGCTCCCGTTATAGGAATACTCTCACCGTTAGCTAAGATAGTGATTACGTTATGTGGGTTCACTCTATAGACATCAGGCTTATAAGCGAGTTTTAATGTCAGAGTTGAAGGTGCCTTTTTAAATGGTGTGTACCATTCGGAAGTAAATCCAATAGGTAGGGTAATGTTGTGCCCACGACCTCTAGAAAAACTACGTGGTAGCGCACCTTTTTCAGAAAATGCATTTTGCCAACCACCCATAAACTCTGCGGATATAAATCCTGAGAGCTCAAGATCACGAGCAACTTTACGTGTAAGAGTGCACCATGTTAAGAACGGATGTTCTACAGATACGGAAGCATAGTATGTATTGTTATGCCAACGTCCCTTAGACTTTCTGGTTCTTTGCGTGATGGAGTTTAGGTAATTTGTTTTCATATGGTTTACTGCGTAACCATATGAAGCTTCCCAGGAGATGCTCGTTGCAGTATTTTCTGTAACAACGGGGAATTTCCCGAAGAAAGCAACTAAACTGATTTGTTCTGTACTTTGTGCATCGTAAGGTTTGCTCTTTACCTGACCATAAAGCTGACCAAAAGCTAAGCCTACAGAAGCATCATCAGGATAATGGATACCAATAGAGGCTTGATAACCTCCGTATCTTCCTTTAAATCCATCATGTGTCTTCTGTACAGGATGACGGACATAGCTACCGATAGCTTTTGCAGAAACAAGAACACCTTCGTGTTCAGAAAGGAAGGTTTCTTCTAAAGCTTCTGAGAATGCCTGCGTTGCTAAGAAGGAAGTCCATAGGGTATTGGATACAAGTTCTCCACGACGTTCAGGATCTAAAACATAGGGAGCATGGTAGGCGGGATCTGGTCTCCATACAACATAGAGAGTACGATTATTTGTTCCTGTTGGGATGCCGCCATTAGGTGTAGGAGCTAGTAATGGTGTTGTCCATGTAGATGACCACACTCCTTGATAGCCGTAATGTTGAGAAACAGCAAGATCTCCTACGGTGAAGTTCGTTTTTATTGGATCAGTAGCGCTACCGTTATTACTTGTGAAGGTAGCTATAGGAATAGACAATGAGGCTAACAATAAGGGATTATCATAGAGATCTTCGTTATCCTCAGAAACAACATCTAAAGAACCTTCTAATGTAATTGTCTTACTATTAGATGTTGTGACAGTGGCGGTGGTATAATTGGGATTTAGATAAGACTTAACATCAAAACCTAATTTTTTAATGCTAAAGTTTTCTGGAGTAGGCTGATTATTTGTTGTTGTAAGCAAGCCAACAGATGCTCCAGAACCTAAAGTTAGTCTGCCTGTTTCTGCAGTTAAACCAAGAACATTGACTGTAGCATTGTTAGTTACAACAAGTTGACCGTCTTCAATAACAACTTTACCAAATAAGGAAGTTGTAGAGTTTGCTGGGTTTAACTTCTCTGATATGGTAAGTGTCTCTGAAGTGAATTTTACTGATCCAGCAAAGCCAGTAGAGTTGATTTTAATCGTGTCTAAAGTTGTGGGATTTGTAGTTGTGGGACCCTTATTTGTAATAGGATCATGAAAGATTATATTAGATAATCCTGTAGCATTAAGAGAGGTGATTTTACCATCTCCTTCAACTTGGATAGCATTACGTGTTCCTGGACGATTGTCGAGCATATTGCCGATAAAGACCATATCCCCAGAACTTGCTGTTAAACTTAACGTTGAATTTGGAGGATTATTAGTTTCACCAACAGTAGAAGCAACATAAATAGCCCCACCTTTCTCTGCCCTGTTGTTAAAGAACACCATAGGGCCTTTAGAATTTATAGTAAGAGCCTTTGTACAGATAGCTCCACCGTTTCCTTTGGCAGCATTTTTATTTAAATAGGTATTAGAACTAGTTGTAAGATCACATGTAGTCGCATAAATTGCCCCGCCGTCTTTTTCAGCAAGGTTATAATTTATGGCACACTCACCAGTATTATTAGCAAAGCTCACAGACTTTGTTGGTGCGCAAATCGCACCTCCACAACCTGCACCTATAACTTTAGCAGGAGTGGGAGTAGTTGTTAGTAATCCATTTGCTGCAGTGTTTCCCGCTAGGGTAATCGGTCCGGAGTTATTCTTAAAGGTAATCGTTCCGTCATAAATAGCTCCTCCACCACAAGCAGCAAAGTTTTGAGAGAAAGAGATTGCTGCGGAGTTATTCTCAATGTTGCAGGTGGCTGCCGTATCATTAAGGAGAGCTGCTCCGAAGTTTCCGGAGTTGCTATCAAAGGTAATATTACCACGAATTTTCGTAATATCTAATTTTGTCTCTGTACGAATTGCAGAACCGCAAAAACAGTTTACTGTGGTTGAGGCGTTAGGAGTGGTAACGCTAGTAACTACAGGAGTATAGGGGGTTCTGTTATTTGTAACTATTACGGATCTTGAGGAAGTGACTGAGATATTTTTCCCTGAGATAAGGCCATTCTTTCCTGTAGAGACGTTTTCGTTAAGAACAAGCTTAGAAAGATTTGTCAATGTCAGTGCTTCTGTAGCTGAGATTAACGATGAACCTTCTTTTACAGGAGCATGACATTGCGCAAATGTTAGTGAGCGATTTCTTCCGAATATAGTGAAGTTTGTGCTCGATCCTAAGAAAGATGAGGGGAACTTAGCTCCATAGGCATCTTCAATGAAACAATTCGAAGTCAGGTGGAAAGCTTCTCCTATATCATACAAAGGAGGCGTAAGCTTAGCTTGATTTATGGTTTGGGCAGAAACCCACCCCGAGCTGCATAAGCAAGCCAAAAAGCAAAAAGAAGAAGATCTTAAAGAAAGAGGCATGCCTCAACCCTATCGTTAGTAGTATTTAGAATCGAAATTTACTTCCTACATTTATATTGTAGTTGCGTGAGGATCTACGTAATTCGCAACTGCCATGGCTAAAGATTTCAATATTATTGTTCACAGCTGTATGTGTGGATCCTTGCATCAATAAACCATGTCTATCTAGATTTGTTGCAGGTGTTTTCCAGCGGAATCCGTTTGCAAGTAATAAAGTGTCACATCCTGGATTCCTTCTCCATACATCAGGAACGTAGGATATAGCTAAGCTATAAAAATCCGGATGGGAGTGGGAACGCCTATCAATTTTAAATCCACAAGGAATCGCTAAGTTAATCAAACGAGACGAACAGAATGAGCGTGCTTCTGCAAGTTTTTCTCTAAAGGATCCATGTTCAGCATAGCCAAGCTGAACATTCACAAAAGGAACAAATTGATTTAGATGTAATTTAGTGGTTTGTAAAACAATAGGTAAGCTTCCACCTATTTCTCCTAACCAACAATTGTTATCCCAATTGCCATCTTCTTCAGGCATGAAGGTATAGCGTGTTTTCATATCTTCGTTAGTATGGCTGTAGTTAATTCTTGCAGCAAAGGATGTGAAGATAGTGTTGCTTAACGGATGTTTTATGGATAGGTAGGCACTACCTACTATAGCTTGTGATTTTGTTGTGGAGACTACGTAATCTTTAGATTTACCGAATACCTGGGAGAAGGCTACTCCAAATACAGAATCAGAAATTGTTTGTGAATTTGCTCCAATAACGTAGCCACCACTAATACGTCGGAAACCATGGGATACGCTGTTGCGATCATGATGGAAGACATTCGAAAGTCCAGCCACCCATAATCCCTTACCGTAGCCAAAGCCATCACAGCTTGCTGTAGCTAGGGCATTCATAGAGCGTAGGTCTATGAAAGCTCCCCATAAGCTATTAGGGACTAAAGATGCTTGACGTTCAGGACTAGGAATGAATCCTGTTTTTGTCCAAACAGCTTTTAGAGTTTTCTTTTTATTTAAATCACTACCTGTACCGTCTTCCCATGTAAGTTTCCAAGATCCTTGATAGCCATATTGTGGCTCAGCATCTCCTCTAGGAGTGAGTGTAAGAGCATCTGTAGTAGTTTTATTATCCCCTGCTGTAGAAAGAGAAAGCACTTTGAGAGTAATAGTATCTTTATTGAAAAGATCGTGATTTTCGTAAGCAGTTCCTGAGACATCATCTAGGGATATATGGCCTGTTAATGTAATAGATCCTGCAGTATTTTTTGTTTCAATTTTAGCTCCTTCACCGGGTTGTGTAAGAGAACTAACGTTGATATGGAGATCTTTTATTGAGATGGTTCCGTTAGCATTATCTTGATTGGTGGGAGCTGCGGCACCGCCTGCTCCAGCACCACCTCCACCACCTCCCGCGGCAGCAGCAGTTGTGTGAGAATGCTCTGTAATTGCTAGGGTAGTTCCATTATCCATTAAGAGAATAGAATCAGCTTCTTGTTCAAAGGAAACAACGGATAGGTTTGCTTTATCAGCTAAAACAAGTTTCCCGCCACCTAGAACCACTTTTTGATAGATAGTTGACTCAAAATTCTTTGTGTCCGTCGCAGAAGTTACATGGGCTCCAGAGAATAGTACGGTTCCGATGTAGTTAGTAAAAGGAGTATTCTGTTGTCTATCTTGGTTGATAGTTAGAGTATTATTGCCGTTAGGAGCTGTTTCTGGAAGTGTAGTCACAATAGGATCATAAAAACAGAGTTTATGATCTCCAGAGGCCGCTAATAATGTAATGGTTGCTCCCTTTTCTAAGTTGATGGCATTTCTTGTGGTAGTACTGCCATCATTTTTTAGATTTTCATAGAAAATCATATCCCCATAATCAGCAGATAAGCTTAGAGTTCCTCCAGAGGGGATATAGATGGCACCACCATCTTTTGAGATGTTGTTTGTAAACACCGTTTTTCCTGAAGAGGTAATGCTGACTTTTTCTCCATAAATAGCTCCACCTGCGGTTGCAGCGAAGTTATTAGCAAAGAAGATTTCGTTTTGATTGCTTATAGTTAATCCTGTGAACTCTGGAGAGGTGGGAGCAGGAGGTGTTGTAGTCTGTTTTATACAGAAAATAGCCCCACCTTGTCCTAATACTTCATTATTATCAGCAACTTCAGGAGATGCAGAGTTATTCTGCATGAGTAATTGTGCGTTATTTGTGAAGTTGATGTTCCCTTTGGAATAAATAGCTCCACCGGATTTCGCATTATTCGCGTCAAATTGTATGGCACCATTTCCTGAAAAACTGACGACAGTATTTACTGGTCCGTTTGCTGGAGGAGGAGGACTTCCTGCTGTAGTGGGATCAACCGAATGAATAGCACCGCCAAGTTTCTCAGCAGAGTTTGATCTGAAGAGAATAGAAGGGCATTGTGTAACATCTAGACTTTTAGATGCACCGATAGCTCCGCCGTTTGCACCGACGTTGCTAAGGAATTGCATAGATTTTTTGATATTGCTAATTCCTACTACTTGTGCCCATAGAGCACCACCATTATCTGCAGCGCTATTATTTTTAAATATCAGATTCTGAATATTCTGTAGAAATACAGGAGCTTTGGAGTATAACGCCCCGCCTTTTGGATTCGTTGGAGTATTTGCAGGAGTGGTACGAGCCATTAAGGCTACGCAGTTAGAAAACGACAGGGTATTCATCCCCGTAATCGTATAAGGGAACGATTCGGGAGTTGTTGCCGGAATAGAGCTTAGGGCAGCACCGTTTACCGATGTGCGCAGGTTTGTAAATGTTAGATTATGGTTTTTACCCACAATTGTCATGGGCCCAACGGAGTTGAAAAAACAACTTGAAGGTGTTGCTACCATTGAATTGTCAAGATTTAAAAGATTCAGATTTCCTGACAATATCGCCGTAGTTCCCTCAGCATTTGATGTAATCGTATAGGGAAACATTTCTCTAAGGTTACCATCGTAAGTTCCGTTAGGAACTACGATTTCCAAAGAAAAGGCTTGGAATGAACAAGGAAGTGTTAGCGTTGTTGAAATTAGAAACTTACGGAGAGACGCTTTCATTTGCTCAAGAGGATGCAACAAGATTGATTTTGCTAATAAATAAAAAGTATTAAAAGATCAATAGGATAGGAAAGCATTTCAATGAAATGCTTAGCATTAAAAGCTTTATATTGTTTGATAATCTATTGTGTAGATGGGAGTTTTTATTGATTTTCTCTCTGTGAGAATGATCATTACATGAGAGATTCTTCCGAAAATATTGCAAGTTGAGCCATAGAAGAAATTCAGAAATTTTTTTATAAAAAATTTTTCTGAATTTCTTAAGATGTCATGCTTTTTAAATGTTATGTCTTAAAATAAGAACTGACTACCGATATCTCCTAAATAGTATTGTGAAGATTTGCGTATCTCTGCACAGCATTTTGAAAATAGCGTAATGTTATCTAAGATTGCACAATGCATCGACAATTGCGCTGCTAGTGCTTGCCTTGAGAGATTTGTTCCTGAAGTTTTCCATGTAGCAAAAGGTGCGTAGGTGGAGGTAATTGTAGAACATGGATTTTGTCGGAATAGATCTGCAATGAAGGCTACAGATGTCGAATAGAAAATAGGCCAACGCGAGTTATGTCCTTCCAAACGTATACCGATAGGTAGAGAGACATTTCCTAATTTACTACTGGTAATTTCATGTTTTTTCTCTCCTTCTTCTTTAAATTTCCTTTGATAGGCATAGACACCTTGAAGATTCATAAAGGGAAGGATGTGATGGAAGATATTATGCTCTTCGTGGAAATCAAAGGATAGAGAAGATCCTAGTTCAGCACCTACACAATGGGTATTCCAATACCCATGAGTAATTTCTGAAGATTTTCGTGTTATCGTGAGTTTATTTTTACTATGGCTGTACGTTGCTTGAAGATTTAAAATTAATGGGAGATCTGAAGAAATCTTGGATAAGAATTCAGGACGAGCAAACAGGTTCCCTAAAGACCAATTTAGGATAGGTTTTATAGGTGTGCTATGCTGCAAATATGCAGATCCTGCGAGAATATTTTCACGATTTTTTGCTAAAGAGGCATCTTTAGAAACCCCGAACATTTGGAAAAAGCCTATGCTAAAAATATCCTTAGAGGGAGTTTGTTGTGATAGCCCTAAAGCATAGCCTCCGCTGGTATGACGGAAGCCGTGGTTATCTTTATGATGATCTTTATGGAAATAATTAGAGATTTCTGAAACCCATAAGCCATTGCGATATAAGCTGCCATCAGAAACGGTGTCCATAAGGTTATGGATACCGCGGATATCTACGAAAGCATTCCACAGACTATTGGGGACTAAGGAATTTCCCTGGGAATCAATCAGACGTGGTCGATAATGTTTAGGTGTCCAGACAAGATGAGCAATTTTTTCTGCATTCGTTCTTGAACGTGTATTTATTGGTTTCGGTGCTTGTTCTAACCATTCGAGTTTCCAAGATCCTTGATACCCATAGGGATCCATTGAAACATTAATACGATTAACTTCTGTATGTGCAAGATCTAATTCACGAGTTTCAATTTTAATTAGGGGAATTTTTACAGATTTTGCTAACTCTATATTTTCATAGAAATCTTCATCTTGAATATCGATATTCATAGATCCCGATAGAGATATTTTCTTATCTCCTGATAGAATTAAAATCTGCCCCGGTTGTCGATATGATAAGGAATGAAACTTTATTTTCGGATCTTTTGGTTTCGGATTTAAAATAGAAAGTTTCACAGGAATAGTAATATTTAAAAGTTCAGCGTTTCCGTGTACTCTAAGCATGGTACTTTGGTCTAGAATAAATGTTGTGTCAGGACGTTGAATAAAGTTCAAAACTCCAAGAATGGCACCTGAACTTAAGTCTAGAGTGCCTCCTGCTAGTATTACATCCTGTAAAATTCTAGACATATTTATGGAAGCCAGTGAAGAACAAGTATGAGTACATGCCCCTGAAGAGAAAAACACTGTGCCCTTATAGATGGCCCCGCCTGTTATTTGATTGATTAGGAGGGGAACATCAGAAGAAGACGTGGCAGTAATAGCATCATAGAATTTAATGATTTTCCCTTCAGCAGCACCTATATAGCTAATAAATGCATCATTTTCTAAATGAATAGCATTTCTTTCAATATGGCCGCCATGACCGCCTCTTATTGTCCTATTTCCCTCGAAGATAATATCTCCTTCCTCAGCAAATAAAGAAAGCTCTCCATTAGGAGCAATGGCAATAGCGCCCCCGGCGGGTCTTGAGTTGACATCTCCTGAAGCTGTATTATTAAGAAATAGAGTGGGGCCCATAGCGGTTAGACGCATTTGTTTAGCATAAATAGCTCCACCACCCTGAACGGATGTATTATTAGAAAATGTTATCCCGCGATTTCTATGAAATGATAAGGAACATGTGTTTCGTGATCCTGGAGTAGGTATACAATGGATAGCACCCCCTTTATCTGATGAGTAACACTCTGAGAAGATGATCTGATCATTGGATCTAAACATTAAAGATCCTTTAGATCTGATTGCGCTTTTCCCTGTTCTTAAGTTGTTAGATTCTAAAAACGCAAGCTTGGAGAAGCATGATAAGGTAAGGAAGGTTCCCGCAGAATTGCAAATCATTTTCCCTTCGGCTGTAGTGGTAATTTTATCGAAGGTTAAATTTCGGTTATTGCCATTAAAGATTAGGTCTCCTTTGGTATTTTTAAAACAGCTACTATTTTCAGGTTTAGTAACGGCGACATTTTGTATTAAAATATTGTCGGATAAGATGTAGGTTGTTCCTTCGTCATTGTCAGAAGCTTTAATAGAAAAAGCCGCATTGTTTATGCCGTTAAAATTATCAGCAGAGGTGAGTGTTTTTAACACAGCAGAGTATGCTGGTGAAAAACACAAACAGGACATAGCACAGCAGCAAAAAATCCATGGGTTAGGTCTTTGCGTCATATGGTATAAAAGTATATTTTTAGAATGTTTTTTTTGCTTAGGGGAGGGAAATGAGAAAAAGCCTTTCCTCACATAGAAAAATTTCTGAAATTAATCAAGATTAATAGGGGATGTTTTTCTAAAGATATTTATATCTAAAGGATTAGAGCAGATAGATTTTTCATGAATATATTTCCCCTGCTCCTATAGAGCAGAGGAAATCCTTTAGAAATGGATAGAGCTACCTGCATTAGCGTGATAGCTTCTTGCAGATTTACGTAGCTCGATACTTCCTTGAGCAAATAGCTGGATATATGAGGTTAGGGCATAATCTCCAGCACCTTGGAATCTTGCTGCATGTCTTTGTAGATTTGTGGCGGTTGTTATCCATGGTGTAGCAACAACATTCGTTACAATTGGTGTTGTTGTATTTTTAGGATTATGACGGTAAGCATCACCTACATAAGCTGCAGAGAGTTCGTAATGGAGATCTTTAGATACAGAATCTCCATAAACTTTCAGCCCTAAAGGTATAGAGATATTTGTCAAATAGGTATGATCAAAAGCTCTACGTCTTAAGCCTTTTTCATGGAATCCTTTTTGATATACGTAGACACTTTGTACTTTTACAAACGGCGATGCCATTTGGATAATGCCATCTTTACTCTGTATAGGAATAGCTATAGATGTACCAATATCTCCAGAGTAACAATGGTTTTCCCAAGAGCTGTTTGTTTGTGTAGCATCGAGGTATTTTATTTTCATGGAGTTGTCTCCGTAAAAATAACCAAATTGTGCTTGGAAGGTTACTGGAAAATCATCAGTTATCTGTTTTAAAATTTTTGGTCTGAATACGGACGTTCCTGCAAGGAATTTTAAAATAGGTAATAGCTCTGTGTCATATTGTGTATACAAAGATCCTGAAAGAATTTTCTCATGAATCCTTGCACCTGCGTAATCTTTAGCTCTTCCAAATAGCTGGCAAAAACCAAAGCTGAATTTAAAACCATGAAGGGATTGAGAGCTTGTTCCTACAGCATAGCCAGAGCTGAAATTTCTGAACTTGCGATTCTTATCTGTTTTCTTACCTTTTAAGAAGTTAGATAATCCTGCACCCCAGATGTCCTTGCCCTGTGCGGAATTTGCTTCTCCTTCAATTAAACGTTGGATAGCAGCAACATCAGAAACCATTCCCCACAAGCTATTAGGAACTAAAGAGGTGTAGCTTTGTGTATCTCCAGGAGTGGGGAGGTAACCTTGGGGTTGCCAACCTAAGGTGGCTACTTTTTCAGTTGGTTGACCTGAGCCTCCAGATGGAACATCTGCCCAGGTCAATTGCCACACACCCTGATAACCTAGGTGTGAGGAGATATCTTGATTAGGTGTGTTAGGGCTGTCGGTAATAGTGACACTTCCCTGTGCTGATATTTTTATGAATTCTTTATTAAGCTGTTTAGCAAGATCTGGATTTTCATAAAATTTAGGATCAGAAACAGCAAGTGTGATAGCTCCTGTAACTTTGACAGTTCCGGTACTTCCTGTAGTACTAACTCTTGCAAAATCTGGTGAATTTACATTTGTAACTCCTATCCATAGGTTTTTCAAATCTATTGAATCGGATGCCTGTAATTGCGTGTTTTGTTCTAATACAACTGTTGAAGTAGTATCTTTTTGAGAGAAAGATTTTGCAGAAAATAGAGCTCCATCTTCTAGGACAAGTGTTCCAGCAGCTAGTTCTACAGGTTGTTTTAAGCTAGAGGCATTAGTTAATGCTTTAGTCTTCGATGTATTTTGCTTTTTACCTGAGAAAACTATAGTGCCTTCATAAAGTCTAGGTACTGGTTGAACAGCTGCTGCGGATCTCACAGTTGGTGTTGAAGAACCTCCGCGAGAGGGAGCAGGCTGTGTAACCGGACCGTTGATTATTAATTTATCAGAAACATCTGTACCGTTTGATGTAATTGGGTCATAGAAGATTATAGAGCGACCTTTTAAAGCACATAAATCTCCAAATTTAGCAGTAGATCCAAGATCTATAGCATTGGGCGTATTGTCTTTTGCTGTATTTCCCTCAAAGATAATATCGCCCCCCTCTGCTGATAAGTAAATTGTACCTCCATCAGCAATAGCAATGGCGCCACCCTTCTCTTTAGCGGTATTATTAGTAAATAATGTCTGACCAGTAGCGGTAATGATTAAATCATGAGCATAGATCGCCCCACCACATTTATCAGACGAATTGCCTGAAAATGTTAGACTATCATTACCACCGAAGGTGAATGTATTTTGAGCTGCTTGTTGTGCTCCAGAACCTGGAACATCGGGGGCTGGAGCAGGACCACTAGGGCTACCAGGACTCCCACTACCTCCGGGAGGTTGTGTTGGTGCAGTGGAAGACGAGAGAATAGGAGTATTTGGTAGTGCAATTGTTGTTGGGGGCGTAGTTACAGTTGTTATGGGAGATGGTTGTGGCTGTGGCTGAGGTTGCGGAGGAGGAGAGACTGGTGGAGAAACGGTTGCTGCTTTATAACAAATTGCTCCACCATTTTCTTCGGAATGATTATTTGAAAACGTAACGTTTCCGTTGTTAATTACTTTAAGTGAGGATCCTTCACAATAAATAGCTCCCTTACCTGTAGAAACAGAAGATCCTGGAGAATTGGAGAAAGTAAGATTAGTAAGATTGGTTAACTGTAGTGTTGTTCCAGATGCTGTGTTGCTAATGGCAGCACCCTTTGCTGTTAGGGAGATATTTTCAAATGTGAGTGAGTGAGTGGCTCCTGAAAAAGTTAAATCTCCAGCAGTATTACTGAAGCAGCTTCCTTCATTAGTTTTACTCCCAGATGCTGGTTGTGGAGGAGGCGTAGGAGTAAGTGTTGTAATATTCGTGAAAGAAATATCAGTAGTTAGGCTATAAGTTGTCCCTGCCGCATTACTTGTTGCTTTCGATGTGAATTCTTTTGGTGGATTCACAGACCCATCGAAACCTTCAGTTAGCTCAGTGATGGTTTTACTAGCTCCTGCTGCGGGAACATTTTGCGGAACTGCTGGGGATACTGAGGCATTCTCAGCAAATGCTATGTGGGTGGATAGCAAGGATGACGAGAGTAAAAACCCATAAACAGAGAGTTTCATGAAGGTATCTTGGGTTATGAGGGACTATCTCGCGAAATAGATAAAAAAATAAAAAATTTCAAGCTTATCAAAGAGAGTTTGTGGGGAGAAGGGGGGACTTCCTGCTCTTAAAGAGCAGGAAGTAAGGGAGATCTAGAAATGTATTTTAGCGCCAAAATCATAGTTATAACTATGAGATGAGGAGCGTAGTTCACAGTTACCTTCTGCGAAAATTTCGATGTTTGGTCTAACAGCGAATCTTCCAGAACCTTGAACGACCACAGCTTTGGTATCTAAGTTGGTGGCTTGTGTAGCCCAAGGAGCCAAGCCTCCAATTAGAAATAGTGTCATACTTTCAGGATCGATGCGAAATACATCATGGACATACATAGCGGATAGATCATAGGCGAGGAGTTCTCTAGGACATACTCCATGGATCTTAATCCCTAGGGGAAGAGCTAGGTTAGCTAGATATGTACTCGAGAATAAGCAGCGACGTAGTCCTTCTTCTGTGAATTTCCTTTGTTCAGAATATACTCCTTGGAGTTTAACAAATGGAGATATGTGTTTAAGTATAGAAGGGCATTTGCTCAGAGTATAGATGAATGTCGATCCTAGTTCTGTAGCTAAGGAATAGTTAGACCACATGCCTGTTGTTTTCGTTGTGTCTGTGTGATTTATTATAAGGTGGTTATTGCTATGGCTATAGCTTAGCTGAGCGTTTACAATAACAGGGATAGACGGAGATGCTTGAAGTTCAGGAGGGCAATCTGTAGATCCCCCACAAAGGAAGCGCAACATAGGTAGCGAGCCTACGTGATGTGCATAAAAAGATCCTGAAAGTGTTTGATGATCTACTTGACCATTAGCGTCATCTCTATCCTTACCAAATAGCTGGGAAAATGCTGCAGAAAATACATTGTCTGATAGTGTATGTTTATTCATACCAATGACATAGCCAGCATTGTTATGTTGGAAGACATAATTTTTTGCAGAGCTATTAGAATGTAGGAAGTTTTTAATTCCTGCAGCCCAGAATCCTTCAGAGGATAGAGAATTTGTTGCTAAGGACTCTACTGTTCTTTCTAAATTACGAATGTCTGAGAAATTTCCCCATAGAGTGTTAACCACTAAAGGAGTGGTGATTTCTTGAGCTCCTCCAAAAGGGATATAGCCTGTAGGTCTCCAATGTATCGTTGCTATTTTTGTCCCTAAAGTTGTAACGCCTGCATTTGTAGAACCTGGAATCGTTTTCCAATCTATAGTCCAATCGCCTTGATATCCACGATGCGAAGCGATATTTTTCCTAACTGCTTGGGGGATGTCTACTAAAGCAATTTTTGATATATCTTTATCAGAGAGTTGTAGGACTTCTTGATTTACGTCATAGGCAAGAGCATGATTGTCATAGAAGGTTTCATGATCTGCAAAAATACCTAAAGGTCCTTTAACAGTGACAGTATGAGCACTTCCTGTTGTGGAGATAGTTGCTGTTGTAGGATTTTTGAACTCATCAAGACGTAGCCAAAGTTCTTTAATATCTATATTTTCTTTAGTTTCTATACTTGACGTTTGATCTAAGATAACTTTAGATCCTGCAGTTTGTGTTAGAGATTTAGCTTCTAAATGCGCACCTTTTTCTAAAACCAAAGATCCTGCGGATAGAGTCAGAGGTTGTGTGAATTTAGAAATGTGTTTTCTCCTTTTGTGAGGACTCTCTATATATCTTCCCGAAAAGATTATAGATCCTGTGTAGGTGGTTGCTCCTGAAGTTTTATTAATTTCTAAATTATCAGCAGCTGTTCCTTCAACAACCACAGGATCATAGAATAGAATAGACTGAGATTCTTTAGCTTCTAGTTTTAAAAATTTCCCGTTAGCTCCTACATGAATTGCGTTATTTACCTTATTTCCTGCGTCAGTAATGGTATTTCCTTTAAAGATAATACTTCCGTCATCTGCAGATAGGCTAATCTCTCCAGATCCAGCAATGGAAATTGCCCCGCCTTTTTGCGTGGCGTGATTATTTTCAAATAGGGTAGCTCCGCCAGCTTTAAGGACGAGTTTCTCCGCATGAATAGCTCCTCCTGTAGTTGCTGAGGAGTTGTTTTTGAATATCATAGATTCATTTTGCTGAAGAGTTAGCGTTGCCGCTGTTGATCCTGTTTTTGCACAATGGATAGCTCCGCCTGCTGCTATAGAGTGGTTTGTATCAAAAGTTAACTTCTTATTTTCTTTGATAGTTGTTGATGCCACACTATAAATAGCTGCATTTCCTGTGGTTGCTTTTGGAGCAGCAATAAAGGATAAGATGTTAAATCCTGACATTGTAAGTGTTTTTGCATCAGTATTATTACTGATAGCAGCTCCTTTAGCTGTGGAAATGATATCTTCAAATATTAAAGAATAGTTTGCTCCTGCGAAGGTAATGTTCCCTGTAGAATTTTTAAAGCAACTTGTATTTGCTGGTGTTGTTGATTTAACATGTTGAATGGTTATGTCACCGGTGAGTGTGAAGTTAGTTCCTCCAGAGGCTGTTGTTTCTTTCGGAGTAAATTGTCCAGCTCCTGTAGAACCATCAAAACTCGTCGAAGATGGTAAGTCGGTAGCGTCTGCAAACGCCATAGATGCGGTAAAAGAAGAAAAGATTAAAAACCCGTAGAGAGAGTTTTTCATAGTATATTCCCTGTTGTTTTATAGGAAAAAATGTTTTCTGCTTTTAGGAGTGGGCATAACCTTAGCAGTTATGCCTACTCAAAAAAGCAGATTAATTCGGTATCAAAGGTGTCATTAAGAGTGTAGATCCCTGATATCAGGGATTTACACTGTTAAAAATGCACCCTACTGCCAAAATCCATGTTGTAGCTATAGGAGGAACGGCGAAATTCTACAGTTCCTTGAGCAAAGATATTGATGTGTGATGTAAGGGAGAGGTTGCCTGATCCTTGCAACAGAGCAGCTTGTTTACCAAGATTTGTCGCTGTTGTTGTCCAGGGGAGCAAGCCTCCAGATATTAATGAAGTCACACTCTCAGGATTGCAACGATAGAGATCGGCAATATACATCCCAGTGAGTTCATAAGAGAGACGATGTAGTGATTGTCCTTGGATTTTTAAACCAATTGGCAATGAGAGATTTTTTAAATTACTATTACTAAAAGAGCGTCGTTTTATTCCTTGTTCTTGAAATTGGACTTGATGTGCATAAATCCAATGTAATTTGATAAATGGAGAGATGTATTGGAAAAATGTATGGGAAACATCCAAAGCAAACGGTAAAGAACTTCCAATTTGGGCAGAATACCCGTAGGTATTCCATGAACTTGTTGTTCGTGTGCGATCAGAGTATTTTACTGTCATATGATTTCTACCATAGCTATAGCCTATGAGAGCATCAAAGTTGATAGGGAAGTCCTTAGGGATATTTAATAAGAATCTTGGTTTGTATGTTGATGTTCCCGCAAGGAAACGTGCAATAGGAAGTAAATATCTCGAGTGCTGAGCATATAATGATCCTGAGAAGAATTTATCTTTAGATTTTGCAGATCCAAAATCTTTAGATCTTCCAAATAGCTGACAGATCCCTATGCTAAATATATCATCTTGAGGAGTGTGTAGTTTCCCTCCTGCAATATATCCCGAACTCTTATGACGAAACCCATGGTTATTGTCAGTAGAGCCTTTACGGAAAGAGTTGGTGAGTGATGAAATCCAAAGGTTATTACCTGATGATTGAGCGTTGGTTTCTATAGCCTGTTGGGCAAAGCGTGTATCTAAAAAGAGATTCCATAAGCTATTAGGAACTAAAGATGAGCTAAACTCTCCTGTGCCTCCTACAAAAGGAATGTAACCAGAAGGTTTCCAAACTAAAGACATCTTTTTATTAGGTTGTAATGCAACGTTACCAATAACAATTTCAGGTTGTTCTTCCCAAGAAAGCGTCCATTTCCCTTGATATCCACGATGAGTTTCCATTGTGATCGTAGGAATGTCAGGAATATCATCAATAATAATGTTGTCCAAATGTTGTGCACCAACATTTAAACATTCAAAAGATAATGTGTTAGCCAAAGCTTCCTGATTATAAAAAATCTCATCATTGAGGTGCATAACCACAGGCCCACGGATATTAATAGCAGCACCGTCAGCAGTTGCGGTTAGTATTGCAGGAGCATTTGCGATATCTTTAAGATCTAAATGAAGATTCTTTATTGAGATATTATTGACGGTCTCTAATTTGGTTCCAGGATGCATGAACAATAGGGACTGTGGATTCTGCTCGAAAGATTTTGCCTTTATGCTTACTTCTTTTTCTAAAATTAAGGATCCTGCTGCTAGTGTAAGATCTTGAGAGAATGAGGTGAGTTTAGAAATAGGTGAATCTACATAAGATGTTGCTGAGGAAAATACAACTGTCCCTTCATAGGGATTAGCTCCGTTAGGGGCATTGATAGTTAAGCGATCAGCTATATCTCCTGTAGTAGTAATCGGATCATAGAAGTAAATGGATCTATTCTTAGCAGCGCGTAGCTGAAGAAACTTTGCTCCGTCTTCTAGATGAATAGCATTACGGATAGTTTGATTATTTGTGATTATGATATTTCTCTCAAAAGTCAGATTGCCATTATCTGCAGACAGGCTGATTTCTCCGTTAGCAGCAATGGCAATAGCTCCGCCCTTATCTTTAGTAACGTTAGATTGAAAAACCGTATTGCCTGCGGTAGATAGAAGCATTTTTTCTGCATAAATTGCCCCACCTGAAGATGTGGCTAGGTTCCCTAAGAAGAGAAGCTCACCATTATTTTGCATTGTTAATGTAGGTGATGTTGCGCCTACAGTTGTGCTTTTCTCACAACAAATAACACCGCCTTTCCCTGAAGATTTATTATATCCAAAGCTTCCTTCAAGATTGCTTTCTATTAACATGGAGCTATTTGAATAAATCGCTCCATTTCCTATTTCTGCTCTAGGGCACGCATGGAAAATTAATCTCAAACATCCCGATATGGTAAGAGTCTTAGCATCTGCAGTAGTGCTGATGGCAGCACCTTTTGCTGTTGATATAATATCATCGAAATAGAGAAGACGACGATTCCCCGTAAACGTAAGGTCTCCAGCGGAATTGGCAAAGCAGCTTGTATTTGCTGGATTTAACTTGCTTACGTTTAAGAACGAAATCGCACTGGATAGATTGTATGTAGTTCCGTCAGCATTATTTGTTTGTTTTACATCGAAAGTTTCACTAGAGGAGCCGTTGAATCCAGCTGCAAGATTGACAGTATCGGCATCTGCAAGAAGTTCGGTAGCAATGGACAAGGCAAAAGAGGAAAACAGTAAAACCCCATAAATAGAGTTTTTCATTAGTATTCCCTGCATATTTTGCGGCTCTACAGGACATAGGGGAAATCCGAAAATAAAGCAAGAGTTGCTATATAGTGATGTGGAAAATATGGGGGATATTCCCTGCTTAGGTTAAGCAGGGAATATTAAAAATCTTAGAAGCGGACTTTTCCACCAAGATCAAAGTTGTAGCTATATGCAGATCCACGAAGTTCGAATCCTCCGTGTCCAAATAACTCTACATGTTCTGAATAGGTAAAGTTATTAGCAGCACGAACTACAAAAGCATGACGAGCTAAGTTGGTAGCTTTTGTTTCCCAAGCAGCTCCTGTAACAACTAAAGAAGTTGCGCAGTGGGGATTATCCCTATAGACATCTGGAGAATAGGCAAGTGTAAGATCGAAAGTATCTTTGTTATTTGAAGATACATTTTCAAACTTCACTCCGATAGGTAAAGCTAAGTTCACAAGATGGCTATTTTCAAAAGAACGTCCTTCACTTGTAGGTTCTTGGAAGCTCTCCTGTTCACCGTAGATCATCTGTACCTTCATGAAAGGAACAAATCTCTCAAAGATGTAGGAATCAGGAAGCTCCATGGGGAAACTCCCGCTAATTTCACCAGCGAAGCAATTAGTTCCCCAGCTACCTTTAACCTCGGGATATGTAAGAGGTTTAGGAGAATAACGCTTTGTGTAGCGTGTTTTCATATCATTTTCAGCATGGCTGTAGCTAAACAGTATGTTGAAAATCATAGGAACATCTTCAGGAAGTTTCGCTAAGAACGAAGAAGGAAATTTCGATCCCGCTTTAATGAAGTAGGCTTGAGGATGTAGCATATGAAAATGTTCAAAGAACAAAGAACCCGCATACACATGTGTACGGTTTTTAGATACTACATAATCCTTATCATGATCAAAGAGCTGACAAAAAGCTAAAGAAAATAGATCTTCAGTTGGTGTTTGTACGCTAGCGCCTACAGCATAGCCAACACCAACGTGACGGTATTTCTTGCTTGTCGTTGTTTTTTTTCTGTGTAAGAAATCTGTAATAGCAGCTCCCCAAAGACCACGTTCGTGTTCTAAACCTGTAGCGCTTATGCTCATAAGTTGATGCAACGCGCGCATGTCCGTGAAAGATCCCCATAAGGTATTAGGAACTAACTGCGCTTGACGTTCAGGGTTGGGGAGATAGCCTGTTTCTGTCCAGGTTAGGGTGGCTAGCTGATCATTACTGGTTCCACTAGCCCAAGCAATAGTCCAATTTCCTTGATAGCCATAATGGGTTGATGGAGTTTGTGGTATGGAAGGAGTTTGTGGTGCTGTTGGTGCGGTAGTAGCTTGAAGTGTTATGGTATTTGCAAAATCGCGAGTTTTGGAGAATATGGGATACTCGTAACCGTTGCCATCTTCGTCAACAAAGCTTATAGCTGTGACAGTAATGTCTTGACTTGCGGTTTGAGAATAGACTTTAGCAGTCGAAGAGGGCGTAACCCCCCCCCCCCC